>JASBVM010000012.1 GCA_029961055.1 Bacillota bacterium | reverse complement strand
GACCATGATGGTCACGGCTCCCGACATCACCGATGGCAACCTGACCGATCCGCGCGGGATGCTGGAGCCGGACGGGCAGCGGGGGATGCGCTACACCGACGAGCGGATCGCCCGGGCGGTCACCCAGGGGCTGGACGCGGAGGGGAAGCCGCTCGACCCGATCATGCCGCGCTGGCAGCTGACCCCCGACGAGGTGCGCGCGCTGATCGCCTACCTGGGGACGCTTCGCTAGCCGGGCCTGCCGCGGGTGCCCGGGGAGCGGGTCCGCTCCGGCATCATGGCGTCGGATCCGCCACCATGACGCCGGACCCGGACGGACTTGGGGGGGACGTCCCCTCCACCTGCCGTGCCTGGATTCCCACACTTCGCGAACGGCGAACTGGACGCGCCGGCCATCATCGGTAGACTGGAGGCAGCGGGGCGGCTTTCCGGCCCGCGGGGAGGTCAGCCATGAAGAGCTTCCGGTACCTGATCGTCGGCGGGGGCATGGCCGCCGACGCTGCCATCGATGGCATCCGCGAGGTCGACGGGGAGGGCTCCATCGGCCTCTTTTCCGAAGAACGCTTCCCGCCCTACAACCGGCCGCCGCTCTCCAAGGGGCTCTGGAAGGGGGAGCGGCTGGAACAGAACTGGCGGAAGGTGAGGGCGCCCGAGGGCGTCGAGGAGCACCTGGGGACGCGGATCGTCGCGCTCGATCCCGGGGAGCGGACGGCGTTCGACACGGACGGGAACAGGTGGGGATACGAGAAATGCTTCCTGGCCGTGGGCGGACGGGTGAAGCGGCTGCCCTTCGCCGGGGAGCTGGCGCAGGCGGGCGACCTGATCTACTTCCGGACCATGGAAGACTACCTGCAGCTCCGCTGGAAGGCGGCCGTGGAGGGGGAGTTCGTGATCGTCGGCGGCGGCTTCATCGGCGCCGAGGTGGCGGCCGCGCTGCGGATGCAGGGGAAGCAGGTGAGCATGATCTTCCCCGAGGCGACCATCCTGGAGCGCCTCTTCCCGGCGGAGCTGGGCCAGGCGGTCAACCGCGCCTACGAGGAGAAGGGGGTCCGCCTGCTCACCGGCGACGTGCCGGTGGAGATCGCCCGCCAGGGCGAGCTCCTGGAGGTGCGGAGCCAGAAGGGCGAGCGGCTGCGGGCGGGCGCGGTGGTCGCCGGGCTGGGCATCGCGCCCAACCAGGAGCTGGCGCGGGAGGCCGGCCTGGCGGTGGAGGACGGGATCGTGGTCGACCGCTTCCTGAGGACAAGCCAGCCGGACATCTTCGCCGGCGGGGACTGCGCCCGCTTCCCGGCGCCCGCGCTGGGTCCGGGGAGGACGCTCCGCGTGGAGCACGAGGACAACTCCAACGCCCAGGGACGCCTGGCCGGGCGGAACATGGCGCTGGCGGCCACCGGCAAGGCGCCGGGGGCGGCGCGCGACGACGGGGAGGGGCTGGAGCCGTACGACTACCTGCCCTTCTTCTACTCCGACATGTTCGACCTCGGCTACGAGGCGGTGGGGGTCCTCGACTCGCGGCTCCGGACCTTTGCCGACTGGAAGTCGCCCATGGAGGAGGGCGTGGTCTACTACCTCGACCAGGACCGGGTGGTGGGCGTCCTCGACTGGAACGTCTGGGACGCCATCCCCCAGGCGCGCGCCCTGATCGAGGAAGGGGGCTCCTACCCGGACCCCAGCCGGCTGAGCGGAAGGATCGGCGCATGAACGAAGCGCTCCGCTGGCCGCGGCGGAACGACCCCGCCTCCGTCCTCCGGCGCCAGGCGGTTCTGCGCGGGCTGGAGGGCTGGCGCGACGTCGGCGCGCGCGAGGCGGTCTTCCGCCTGCCGGAAGAGCGCGCGGGCTGGGATGAGGCGGTGGAGTGCCTGACCGCGCAGGTGGCCATCCCGGTCAGCGTGGTCGGGCCGCTGGAGGTGGAGCTGGGCGAGTACGGCCTCGACGAGGGGGGACGGCTCCGGGAGCACGCCCGCAGCCGGCAGCGCGTCTGGGTCCCGCTGGCCCAGACCGAGGGCGGCCTGGCAGCCAGCGTCCAGCGCGGGGCCATCGCCGTGGCCGCGGCCGGCGGCATACGGACCTTCGTCCTGGAGGACCGGATCACCCGGGACACCTGTTTCTTCTTCCGCACCTCCGCCGACGCCATCGCCTTCGCCCGCTGGGTGGAGGCCGAGGCGCCCCGCATGGCCGACTGGCTCCAGGAGACGGCCGCGGGCCGGAGCGAGGCCTCCCACCTGCGCCTGGGCCAGAAGCCGCTGGTCAGCCGGCACGCGCTCCTGCGCGAGGTGCGGACCCACGTGGTCGGCCCCTACTGCCACGTCCTCCTCCGTTTCACCACGGGGGACGCCTGCGGGCCGAACATGATCACGCGGAACGCCTACCTCCTGGCCAAGCACTACCTGATGCCCCGCTACCCGGCGGAGGCGGGGGCCCCGCCGGAGGAGTTCGCCCTGGAGACCAACATGGGCGGGGACAAGAAGCCCAGCTTCCTCTACTTCCAGGAAGGCCGCGGCAAGACGGTGCTGGCCGAGGCGACGCTGGCGGAGGGCGTGCTCCGGCGGCTGCTCCGCACCAGCTCGCGGCGGATGATGCGCCTCGGACTGGCCGGGATGCACGGCACCATCGCCAGCGGCATGCAGTCCATGGCCTTCACCCCCGCCTCGGCGGTGGCGGCGCTCTTCGCGGCCACCGGGCAGGACCTGGGCATGGTCGGCACCAGCTCCATGGCCCACGCCACGGCCGAGCGGGTGGAGGGCGGGCTCCACGTCTCCATCCGCTTCCCCGGCCTGGAGGTGGGCACCGTCGGGGGCGGGACCGGGCTTCCGCACCAGCGCGCCTTCCTGGAGATGATGGGCTGCACCGGCCCGGGTTCCGTCTACCGGCTGGCGCAGATCGTGGCGGCCACGGCGCTGGCGCTGGAGGTCTCGGCCGCGGCCGCCATGTCCATGGCCGACAGCGAGGGCTTCGCCCAGGCGCACACCGAGCGCGGCGGCCTGCGCGGGCGCCGCGAGGTGGAAGACGGGCGGTCGGACCGCCCGAAGGAGGTGGGAGCGCGATGATCGAGCTGTTCCCCAAGCTGGAGGAAGACGTCTTCCTTACCCTCTACCACAAGGCGAGGAAGACGCAGCTCACCTCCCTCGACTTCGACTGGGAGGCGCCGAGCGGCTTCGACCCCCGGGAGATGCAGGCGCTCGCCCGCGTCCTGACGCCGGTCTACCTGGGCGAGCAGTCGGCCATGCTGGGCGCGGCGGCGGCGCTGCCGCAGATGTTCAACGCGCACGAGACCAGCGTCCAGCTCTACCTGAGCAGCTTTCTCTCCGACGAAGGCAGGCACTTCGAGATTCTCACCCGCTTCTACCAGCGCGCCGGGGAGCACCCCGCCCGGCTGCGCGAGATCCCCGAGATGCTCCGCTACCACCACCGGCTCCGGCAGGGCGACCGCTTCGACTGGGCCTGGGGCATCCTCATCTCCGACCTCTACTCGAGCCTCTTCTACAAGCTCTTCGCGGAGGCCCGGCCGGACGCGGTCTTCGGCCGCATCTCCTCCGCCGTGCTGGTCGACGAGTCGCGCCACAAGGCCTTCGCCCACCACTACCTGAAGCGGGCGCTGCCGCGCCTGGGCGAGGACCGCCGCCGCGGCCTGGTCCGCATGGAAGAAGACCTGATCGAGATCATCCGCGCCATCGAGAGGAAGCTGGAGGAGGACGCCCGCGTGCTCGGGCTGGACGGGCGCGAGATCGTCGACCGCTGGATCGCCGACATCGAGTACCACGCCCGCCGGATCGGGCTGAAGCCGGCCACCGGCCAGGACGGCGACGACGGCGACGACGGCGGGCCGCTGGCGGCGGAGCCGGGTCCGGAGGCGCTGGCGGGTACGGGGACGGCCCTCCCGGGCGACGACGACCGGGGACAGGACGCCGCCGCGGGCCTTGAGGGCGCCTTCGAGCGGCCGGACGACCAGCCGCGCCGCCGTCTCTTCACCATCCCGCTCGACCGGCTGGCCGAGCCCCTGGGCCAGGCGACCGGCCGGGTGACGGAGAAGCTCCGCCACTGCGGGGCCTGCGCCGTGGCGCTCCTCTGCAAGAGCCGGATCGTCCGCAGCGCGCTGTCCGCCGGCTCGTAGCGGGCGGTGGCCGTCGGCGCCTCCCGGGGCGCGCGGGGCGGCTTCCTCTTCGGCGGCTCCTTCCGGACGGAGCGGAACCTGCGGATGGCGGCCTCGTCCTGACGATCTTGCCGGTGCGCGTCTCTTTCTTCGCGCAGCGCTCGCGCGTCGGGGGGCAAGTTCAGCGGCGGCAAGGGCCGATGGCCGGAGGGGAGCGTGGAAGAGGGGGACGGAGCGGGAAGCGTCTTGGAAGGGGCGGGCGCCGGGCCTGTCCCCTTCCGCGTGCGCCTGGGGGTCCGGGCGGAGGTTTCGCCGCTCAGGTGCTAGCCTCCGGGGGAACCGTCTGCCGAGGTGGGCCGGTCGGATCGGGGCCGGAAGAGCGGCGTCAGGGGGCGGACGCCGGGCAGGCCGCTTCGACCCAGCGGGGGAAGCCCCCATGCATCCTCCAACGTGCGGAGCAGGGAGAGGTGCGAGAAGGGCAGCCCCGACCTGTAGCCCGGCCTGGCCAGAGGGGAGAGCGCCACCAGAAGCGTCCGCCCGCCGCCCGGAGCGAGCCCGGGGGCGGCGCTGGCGTCGTCGCCCGCCCCCTCGTCCCAGGTGACGAAGAGGACGCTCCGGCTGTCCCAGGCGCGCGAGGCGGTCAGCTGCCGGACGAAGGCGCCGAGCCAGGCGTCCGACGCGGCCAGCGGGCAGTCGTGGCCGTCGTGGCAGAGGTCGGGGACCACGAAGGCGAAGGCGGGCAGCCGTCCCGCGCGCAGGTCCCGCGCGAGCGCGTCAAAGCCGACGATCCGGCTCCTGCGGGCAGGCGAGCGGCGGATGTCCTGGAAGTAGCGGAACGGGTTGTGTTTGCCCGCGTAGCGGGTGAGGGGGTTCCAGGGGCCGAGCCAGCCGGGACGGGGAAGGCCCTCCATGTACGCCTTCCACGAGAGGCCCGCCGCCTCCAGGCGGTCGACCAGGTTGGGAGCGTCCACGGTGCAGAACCAGCAGTCGCTGTGGATGCCGAAGGTGTCGCCGCCCAGCAGGGCCAGGTAGTTGGGGAGGCTGGGGTGGGCGACCCCGTAGGTTTGGAGGGCGGTGGCGCCCTGCCGCATCAGCTGCTGGAGTCGAGGCGCCGCACCCGGAGCCAGGAGCGCCGGCGCAGGCCGGTTCTCCAGCACCACCAAGACCACGTGGGAGAAGCGCGGGACGCCTTCCCGGCCGAGCGGCGGGAGGCCCGCGCTTCCGCCCGGACTTGCCGCCGGCGGAGATCCCGGCGAAGCCGCCGGGCTGCCGGAGGGGGCGAGTTCTCCCCGGGGGCGAGCCGGGCTTCCTCCGGTCGAGCCCGGAAGGTGGGCGCAGGCGGCGAGCCCCACCCCGGCCGCCAGCAGGAGCGGGAAGAGAAGCGCGAGGCGCGTCCGGCCCCGCCGGAGCCCCCGCCGGATGCCGGTGCCCGCCCGCCGCGGCCGCCCCGGAACCACGCCACCGGCGGCTTCGCCGGGATCTCCGCCGGCAGCAAGTCAGGCGGAAGCGCGGGCCTCCGCCGCTCGGCCGGGAAGGCGTCCCGCGCTTCTCCCCACGTGGTGGTGGTTTTGGGAGAACCAGCCTGCGCCGGCGCTCAGGGGAAGGAGCGGTGTCAGCGACCCTGCCGTTCCCAGCCGTGATCGGCGTCAAGCCGGTCGGGCCGCCGGGCGCTTCTCGGGCAGCCGCCTGCGCTGGTCTCGGGTGCCGCTCCCGGAGACGGACCGGTGACCGGCTAGCCCCGGCTTCCCCCGGGTCGGGTCGCCCTGCCGCCGGCCTTCCGGCGGGCCGCCGCCCGCCGGATCCGGCGACGTGGCGGGGCAGGGCGCTCGGATGGGCAGCCCAGGAGCCAGCCCTGCCCCAGAGGAACCCCGAGGTGGCGGACGCGCTCGAGCTGTTCCGGTCGCTCGATCCCCTCGGCGACGATCCGGCTGGGCAGCCGGCTGGCCCAGTCGATGAGGCCCTTCACGGCCGGCCCCGAGGTGGCGTCATCCGCCACCAGCCGGGTGAGCTTCCGGTCCATCTTGACGTAGGCGGGGCGGAGCTCCATCACCTGGGCCAGGTTGGAGTAGCCGGCGCCGAAGTCGTCGACCGCCGCCTCGACCCCCTGCAGGCTGGCACAGAGACGGCCCAGCAAGGCGACGGCCTCCGGCGAGCTCTCCGCCTCGCTCAGCTCCAGCACCAGGCGATCCCCTGCCCGCCGGCCGCGGTCGATCCGTTCGCGCAGGTCCGGCACGGCCAGAAGCGTGGCCGCCCGCACGTTGAGGAAGAGCCGGGCGCCGGAACGCACGGCCGGCGCCAGCTCCCGCCAGCTGGCCAGCGCCAGGTCCAGCGCCCCGGCATCGAGCCGATGTACGACGCCCACGGCGTGCGCGGCAGCGAAGAGCCGCGAGGGCGATTCCCACGCGCTCCGCCGCGGGCCGCGGAGGAGCGCCTCGTAGCCGTGGACCTCCCCGCTCTCCAGATCGACGACGGGCTGGAAGACCGTGTGGAATCCCAGCCGGCGCAGCCAGCGCGCGCCCGATCCCCGCTTCCTGACGATGCCCATGCGCCGCCTCGCTTCCCGCCGACCCCCCAGGCTAGGAAGGGAGCAGCGCCCCCGGCTACCCTCCGCACGGGCGATGTTGGGCCGGCAGCTCCTCCGATGGGGCGGGTCGCAAAGGATGAGGCGGGAGGGAAGGCGGTGCGGGCGGCGACCGGTGGCGCGCGCCGCCCTCCGTCTCCGGACCGATCCGACCCCTACCCCCGCGCCAGCGCTCCCAGAAGCGCGGAGACCATGCCCACCAGGAAGATCCCGTCGAAGACGCCGGCGCCGCCCACGCTCAGCGACAGCGCGTCCTGCCGCAGCACCTCGCGCAGGTGGAGGAGGTCGGCGCCGATCAGCGTGCCCAGGACGCCGCCCACGTAGGCCACCGGCGAGACCTCGGCGCCCCGGGCCAGGAGGAAGGCGACCGCCGCGGCGGCCAGCGGCGGGATGAAGGGCGGCAGGACGATGCCGACGCCGGCCCGGGGCCGGGCGATCCGCTCGGCCACCAGCGTGACCACGCCGATCGTGACCAGCATGGGCAGGAGGGGGCCGCGGATGAGCAGGTAGAGGGCGAAGAGACCCGGCAGCAGCGCCCCGCCCACGTTGAGGTAGACCACCTGCTCCCGCACCTCCGGCGGGTAGTAGAAGAGAAACGACCGCAGGCCCGCGGCCGGCCGCTCGTAGTAGACGGTCCTTCGCCAGACGGGGATGTTGATCACGCTTCCCACCAGCGAGCCGGCGAAGAGCCAGAAGGACTCGGCCGGCGAGAGCCCCAGGGCGCTGAACGAGGCGGCCGAGAGCTGCGCGAAGAACGAGAAGAAGAGCCAGGGCAGCGCCAGCAAGAGGAGCAGGAGCAGGAGGAGCGGCACGCGTCAGACGCCTCCCCGCAGCGGGGCGATTTCCACCTCCTGGCCGCGCTGGAGCCCCAACTCGCGCCGGGCGCTGCCACGGTGGACTGCCACCAGGATATCGCCGGACGAGTCCTCGAGTAAGAGCGCTGCACCCTCGGGCACGTCGCCGAAGGTGCGGGCCACGGGCAGCCGCCAGCTCCGGCCGCCCGCCGCCAGCCGCGCCGGCCGCCCGGGGGCCAGTCCGAGGTCGCCGAGGAGCCGGGCCGGTGCGCGCAACCGCGCCGACCCGAAGGGGTCGAAGAGGATCACCGTGGCGATCAGGCGCGGCTCGGGCGCCTTCTCCAGCCGCGGCTCCGGGAGCGGGGCGGGGAGCAGGCTCTCGGGCTCCACCGGGGGTCCCATGGCCTCCGGCGGGAGACCCTTCGCCAGGTGGGCGGCCGCCGGCGCGAAGAGGTCACGGCCGTGGAAGGTGGAGGAGAGCCCGGGCAGCCGGTAGGCGGGATTCTCCAGGCTCCAGGCGCCCTTCACCCCACCCAGGGCGGCGGCCGCGGCCATGAGCAGGCCGTTGTCGGGTCCCACCAGCAGGTCGCCGCGCGCCGCCAGCACCACCACGGCCCGCCGCCCGCCGCCGACGCCGGGGTCGACCACCGCCAGCCAGACGCTGCCCGGCGGTGCATAGGGAGCGGCGTCCATCGCCACCAGGGCGCCCGCCGCCACGTCGAAGGGCGGCACGTGATGACTCAGGTCGATCACCGGCACCTCCGGCGCGATGGAGGCGATCACCGCCCGGCAGATCCCGGGGTATTCCGACGCGCCGAAGTCGCTCAGGAAGAGGACAGGCCGCACCCCGTCCCTCACCACCTCAGCTCAACCACTCCCCCGCGTCCACCGGGAGCGCCGCACCCGAGAGCGGGCAGGCGGGGTCGGCCAGCCAGCGGACCACCGCCGCCACGTCCTCCAGGGGCGCCGCGGGCCGGGGCAGGACCGCCCGCTGCCGGGGCATCCCGCCCTCCGCCCGGCGAGGAGGCCGCCCGCCGCCTCGGCCGGACGCATCCAGGTGCCCTGCGCCCCCGGTCGCCCGGAGCACCGCGTTGACGCGGACGCCGGCGGGCGCCAGCTCCCGCGCCAGCCGCCAGGCCAGCGCCAGGCGGGCGCGGGAGAGCATGGCGTGCAGCGACCCTTCCCCGAGGCTGCGGACTGGGGCGGGGCCGGCGTCCACCACCACGGCGCCCCCTTCCGGCCCGAAGTAGGGCGGCGCCAGCCGGCAGAGCTGCCAGGCGCCGAGAAGCCCGCGTTCCAGCAAGTCGTCCAGGTCTTCGCCCCCCGACCCGTCCTCCCTTCGCGCAGGGCCGGGGGCCGCTCCCGGGGAGAGCTCCGCCCCCGGGGCCGCGATCTCCTCCCCGAGACCGACGAAGAGGGCGGACGCCGGCCCGAAGTGGTCGCGGGCCCGCCGGAGTGCCTGCTCGACGCCCGCGGCGCTGCGCACGTCGACCCTCACCGGCAGCGGCTGGCCTCCCAGGCTGCTCACCGCCGCCACCAGCTCCCCCCCCGGGTTCCGGTCGAAAAGCGAGAGCGAGGCGTGCTCCGCGGCCCAGAGGAGGGCGCACGCCCTGCCCAGCCCGGTGCCGGCGCCGGAGACGATCACGTGCCCGCGGCGGCGGGAGCACGGCTCGGGGGGTGCGGTGCCGCCGGCCCACCGCGGCCCGGCCGCCAGCGCCTCCGGCCAGGTGGCGATCGGCCCGGGGAAGAGCGGTGGCAACGCCGCCCCCGGCGCCGCCTGGACCGTCCCCGTCAGCCAGTCGGCGCGCCGGGAGAGGAGGAAGGCCGCCAGCCGGGCCAGCGCCTCCTCGCCCCCGGCGGCGCCGGGCAGGAGGAGATGGGCGGTGGCGCCGCGCGGACCCAGCTCGTGCGCCAACGCCTGCACCAGCCCGGCCAGGGCGGCGTTGCCCAGCTCGGCCAGCGCGCCGCCCGAGGCGGCGAACCCCACCAGGAGGTGGCGCCGGACGGGGGCCGGGGCGCTGCGGACGCTCCGCTCCGTGGCGGCCAGCGCCCTGATCAGCTGGCGCAGCTGGCCGGGCTGCGCCTCCAGGAGCGAGGCCGCGGGCGGGAGCGCCCCGGCCACCGTCACCCGTCCGGCCGGCTCTCCGGCGACCCCCGCGGGGAGAAGCGCCTGCTGCTCCGAGCGGAGCCGCTCCAGTGCGCCCAGGAAGCGGCGGATCCCCGGCTCGAGCCCCTCCCCCGCGACCGCGACGCCGTCGGGCGAGACGGGCGCCGTTGAAAGCCTGGCCATCGCATCCACCTCGGCCCGCCTCTTCCACGGCCTCTCCGCGGCTCCTCCCGCCTCTTTCCCCGCTCCCGCGCCAGGAAGCGCGCCAGCCGGTCCTCGCCGTCGCAGCAGCAGGGAAACCGTCGGCGTGCGGCGAAATGTGGGGTCGAATGTGGTATATACCACAATAAGCCAGTACGTACCGCGCAAAGGCGGGCTGAGGCCGGTGAGCCGCATGGAGGAGCGCCGGGAGCCGGAGGCTGTCGGGGGTGGAAGCTCTGCGACGCGGGGCGGACGGCGGGGCGTCCGGCTCGACCCCGGGCGCCCCTATCACGAGCAGATCCTCGGCCACCTCCTGGAGGCGATCCAGACCGGCCGGCTCGCGGTGGGGGCGAGGCTTCCCTCGGAACGGGAGCTGGCGGAGCGATACGGCGTCAGCCGGATGACCTGCCGGCGCGCGTTGCAGGAGCTGGTCGACCTGGGCCTGGCCGAGCGGCAGGTGGGCCGCGGCAGCTTCGTCGCGCAGGCCAAGGTGCGCCAGCAGCTGCAGGGGCTCACCTCGTTCACCGAGGACATGCGGGCGTTGGGGCTGCGGCCGTCGAGCCGGCTGCTCGCGGTCGGCCGGCGCCTGCCCGACGCCGAGGCGCAGCGCCTCCTCGGCCTCCGCCGGGGAGAGCCGGTCCTCTACCTGAAGCGGCTCCGCCTGGCGGACGGGAGGCCCATGGCGCTGGAGATCAACCACCTGCCCATCCTCCGGCTGCCCGGCCTGGAGGAGCTGCCGGAAGAGGTGCTGGAGGGCTCGCTCTACCAGCTCCTCGCCGGGCGCTGGGGGCGCCGGCCCACCCGGGCCACGCAGACGCTGGAAGCGTGCCGGGCGGGACCGGAGCAGGCGAGTCTCCTGGGGGTCGAGCCCGGCGCGCCGCTTCTCCGCATGACGCGCCTGACGCTGGACCAGGACGGAGTGCCGCTGGAGTTCGTCCGGTCATACTACCGGGGAGATCGATACCGCTTCCAGGTCGAGTTGCGCCGCCCGTGGAGCGCGGCACCCGGCGCGGCGGTCGGAAGGCAGGAAGGGGGTGACGGCCCCGGCGAGGCCGCGGGGAGGAACGGAGAGGTGTAAAGGATGCAGCCCGTCCGCCCGGATGAGGCGGCGGGCCGTGGTCCCGCGAGGAGGGACGAATCGATGGAAGGTTATCCGATCTGGGTGGCGGCGGCGCTGGCCCTCTGGGGCTACGTCGGCATCGTGCTCCAGCTGGGCCCCGGGCTCTGGTGGCAGGAGGCGCTCATCGCCGGTGCGGTCACCGGCCTGATCGTCGGGGATCTGCCCCTGGGGCTCACCATCGGAGCCACCCTGACGCTGATGTCGCTGGGCCTCTGGACCTACGGCGGGGCGACCATCCCGGACTTCCAGACCGGCGCCATCATCGGCACGGCGATCGGCGCGCTCGGCGGCGGCATGTCGGCCGGCCTGGCCGTGGCCGTCCCCACCGCCCTGCTGATGACGCAGATGGACGTGCTCGGTCGTGCCGTCACCACCTTCTTCATCCATGCGGCCGACCGGTACGCCGAGGAAGGCAACGAGCGCGGCCTCGCCTGGATGCACTTCCTGGGACAGATCCCATGGGGTCTCACCCGGGCGATCCCCATCTTCCTGGCGGTCTGGCTGGGCGCGGGCCCGATCCAGTCGCTGGTCCACTCCATGCCCGCATGGTTCACCGACGGCATGACCACCACCGGCCGGATCCTGCCCGCCCTGGGCTTCGCGCTCCTGCTCTCGCAGCTGCCGCTGAAGAGGTACTGGCCGTTCCTGCTCCTGGGATTCATCCTCTTCGCCTACCTCAAGATGCCGGTCATCGGCATCGCGCTTCTGGCCGTGGCTGTCGGCTTCATCGTCAACATGGTGCAGGCGGGGGGGCAGTCCAATGTCTGAGCCGGTGGAGAACCGTCCCGTCGACGGCGGCGGCGAGGGGCCGATGGAGCTGGATCAGGCGACCGTCCGCAGCGCCATGTGGCGGCACATCCTCACGCTGCAGTGGTCCTGGAACTACGAGCGGATGCAGGCGCTGGGCTACTGCTACTCGATGCTGCCCGTGATCGACAAGGTCTACAAGACCAAGGAAGAGCGGATCGCCGCCATGAAGCGGCACCTGGCCTTCTACAACACCAACCCGCAGGTCGGCTCGCCACCCATCTTCGGGGCGACGGTGGCGCTGGAGGCACAGAAGCAGGGCCAGATGGTGGACAGCCTGAAGGTGGCCCTGATGGGCCCGCTGGCCGGCATCGGCGACACGCTCCAGGCCGTGCTCTACCGGCCCATCATCGCCGTCTTCGCCGCCTCCATGGCGCTGTCGGGGAGCCTGGGAGGACCTCTGCTCATGTTCCTCTCCGGGCTGCTCTGGACGGCGCTCATGATCCCGCTCTTCCGGCTCGGCTACCGCGAGGGCGTGGGCCTGGCCGCGCAGGTGGCGGAGGGCGGGCTGGTGACGCGCATCACCGACCTGGCCACGCTGATGGGCGTCATCGTCATCGGCGGCTTCGTGCCCAGCATCATGGCCAAGGTGCAGACGCCGCTCGAGTTCGCCCGCAGGGTGACCGTCCAGGGCAAGGTGACCGAGCAGGTGGTCAAGATCCAGTCGGTCCTCGACCAGATCGTGCCCTACCTGATCCCGGTCCTGCTGGTCGCCTTCGCCTACTGGCTCCTGCGCGGGCTGCGGCTTTCGCCGGTCTGGGTGATGGTCGTCCTCTTCGTGGTCGGCTTCGGCCTGAGCGCGCTCGGCGTGCTCTGAGATCCATCGGATGAGGGTGCGTCCCGCCTCCGGCGGCGGGCGCACCCTCGCCTGGCGGGGGGGTCTGACCGACGTGGTGGGCGTGGTCCTGGTCTCGCACGGCCCGCTGGCCGAGGGGCTGAAGGGGGCGGCCGAGATGATCGTCGGCCCCCAGGAGCGTCTGGCGGCTGTCGGCATGGATGCGGCGGCCGACGTCGAAGCGTTGCGGGCGGAGATCGAGGGCGCGCTCGCCCGCGTCTCGGAAGGCGCGGACGGCGGCCTGATCCTGGCCGACATGCTGGGCGGCAGCCCGTCCAACGCCAGCGGCTACGCGGCCCTGGCCGGCACGCCGGTCATCTGCGGCGTCAACCTGCCCATGCTGCTCGAGGTGCTCATGCGCCGCGAGTCGGCGGGCCCGCTGGAGCTGGCGGCCGCAGCGCTGGAGGCGGGCCGCCAGGGGGTCACCGACCTGGGCGCCCGCCTCTCGGGGGGCGCGGGCTGAAGGGCGGGCGGGATGCCCGGAGGGGGGAATGATGTGGCGGTCGTGCACATGCGGATCGACAACCGGCTGATCCACGGCCAGGTGACGACCAGCTGGGTGGGCGCGGTGGGCGCGGACCGGATCGTGGTCACCAACGACGACGTGGCCAAGGATCCCGTCCAGAAGCTGCTCCTGCCCCAGGCGGCGCGGGGGGTGCCCACGTCCATCCTCTCCGTGGAGGAGACGCTGGCGTTCGCCCAGAGCCCCCAGGGTCAGAAAGAGAAGGTTTTCGTCATCGCCAAGCTTCCTTCGGATGCGCTCAGGCTCCTGGAGGGCGGGCTGAAGCCGGGCGAGGTCAACGTGGGGAACCAGGCGCCCGCGCCGGGCACCAGGTTCAAGATGGTGACCCACTCCATCGCGGTGACTCCCGAGGAAGCCGAGATCTACCGGAAGATCGCGGCGCAGGGCTACACGCTCACCTGCCGGATGATGCCCAGCGACCGCCCCACCGACTTCCTGGAGCTCCTGAAACGGAACGGCCTATGAGCGCGGGGCGGGAGCGACCGGCCCGCGCCGCCCGGGCCGGCTGGGCGACGGCGTCCGTCCGGCTCCGGCCGCCCGTCGCCATGGGTGGCTACGCGGCCCGCCGGGAGCCCGCCCGCGCGGTCCACGACCCCCTCGAGGTGCGGGCGCTGGCGCTGGGCGACCCGGAGGACGGAGCGGCCGGTTCCGGGCAGCCCCTGATCCTGGCCGTGGCCGACCTGCTGGCGGTGGACGCCGGCCTGGTGGCGGAGGCGCGGCGGCGCCTCCAGGCGAGGCGACCCGGTGCCCGGCTCTGGCTTGCGGCGACGCACACCCACTCCGGGCCGGACGTCGGGCTGGGGCGCCTCTCCGACGGCCCCTCCGATCCGGAGGTGGAGGAGGCCGTCCTGGCCGCCGTGCTGGAGGCGGCCGAAGCGGCATCCGGCTCCCTGCGGCCCGTCCGCCCGGCCTGGGTCTCGGCGCCGGCCGCCGGGGTGGGGACGCCCCGCGACCATCCCCAGGAAGGGGCCGAGCTCGACCTCGACCTGCTGATCCTCGACCCGGCGGACGGCGACACCTCCGGGAAGCCGCTGGCGGTCTTCGGCAGCTTCCCCTGCCACCCGACGGTGCTGGGCGAGTCGAACCTGGAGATCTCGTCCGACCTCCCCGGCGCCTTCCGGCGCCGGCTGGGGGAGAGGCTGGACGATCGAACGTGGGTGGCGCTGGCCACCGGGGCGGCGGGCGACGTCAGCACCCGGCACACCCGCAGGGGGCAGGATTTCGCGGAGGTGGAGCGGCTGGGCGGCCTCCTGGCCGATCGCGCCCTCGAGCTCCTCCCCCGCAGGCGCCCTCTCGCGCCGGGAGGTCCGGTCGCGGCAAGCCGGCTCCGTCGCTTCGCGCCCAAGGAGCCGCCTGACCCCGTCCTCCTGGAGCGGACCGAGAGCGAGTTGCGGGCGCGCCTGGAGGCGGCGCGGCGAGCCGGGCGCCAGGCCGAGGCGCGGACCGTGGTCACCGCGCTCCAGGGGGTGGAGGCGGTCCGGAGGCTCTCCGACCGGCTCGGCTCCCTCGACCTGGAAGCCGAGCTGGCCGCGGCGGCCTGGGGGGAGCTCCGCCTGGCGGCCGTCCCAGGCGAGCTCTATCACCGTCCCGGGGACGCCATCCGGCGGTCCGGCGGCCGGCCCACCCTGCTGCTGGGCTACGCCAACGGCTACCTGGGCTACATTCCGGAGGCGTCGGCCTACGGCCAGGCCGACTACGAGGTGCTGACCAGCCCCTTCGGGCCCGGCGCCGCGGAGGAGATGGTCTCCGCCTTCCGGGAGCTTCTGGCGGCTCTCGAGGTCGCGGCGGGCGGCGAGCACGGAGAGGGAGGCGCGGGGGCATGACCGGGGCGACGGAGAAGGGGTCGGAACGGGTGGCGCTCTTCGCCGAGCGGGTGAGCGGCATGATCCGGGCGGCCGCCGAGGAGCAGGGCGAGGCGATCGGGCAGGCCGCCCGGCTGGTGGCGGAAAGCCTCGCGCGGGGCGGTCTCCTCCACCTGCTGGGCACCGGCCACTCCCACCTGCTGGCCGAGGAGATCTACTCCCGGGCAGGCGGCCTGCTCCCGGTGCAGGTGATCGAGTCGGCGCCGCTCATGCTCCATGAGGACGCGGTCGCCTCCGGCGACTGGGAGAAGCTGCCCGGCGTGGCCGCCATCCTCCTGGAGCATGCGGCCGTCGACCCGGAGCGGGACGTGCTCCTGGTCATCTCCAACTCCGGCCGGAACGCCGTGCCGGTGGAGGCGGCGGAATGGGCGCGGAGCCGCGGGATGCCGGTCATCGCCCTGACCTCGCTCGCCCACTCGCGCTCGGTCGCCTCGCTGGCGCCCTCGGGGCGGCGGCTCTTCGAGGTGGCCGACGTGGTCCTGGACAACCTGGGCGAGCCGGGGGACGCGGTGATGGAGCTGCGTCCGGGCCTGCGCGTGGCCGCCACCTCGACGGTGGTCGGCGCCTGGCTCCTCCAGGCGCTGGTCCTGGCCACCGCGGAGCGGTTGCTGGAGGAAGGGGCGGAGCCGCCGGTCCTCCGCTCGGGCAACGTCCCGGGCGCCGAGGAAGCCAACCGCGCGTTGCTCCTGCGCTGGACGGGCAGGCTTCCTGACGCGTACGAGCGGCTGCGGCGAAGCGTCGCGAAGGGGGTTGGAGCGGATGACGGGAAGGCTTGACGGCCGGGGAGGGGAGCGTTTCGGGAAGGAGCTCTTCTGGCGCCGGGCCTCGGAGGTGCTGGAGCGCGTGGTGGCGACGCAGGGCGAGGCGGTCCGCAGGGCGGCGGAGCTCTTCGCCGGCCGCATCGAGCAGGACGGCGTGATCCATGCCTTCGGCACGGGCCACTCCCGCGCCTTCGCCATGGAACTGGCCAACCGGGCAGGCGGGCTCGTCCCCTTCGACATGATGAGCCTCGAGCAGCTGGTGCTGGCGGGCTGGCCTCCCGAGCGCGTCTTCGACCCGGAGCTGGAGCGCGACCCGGAGGCGGGGCGGGCGCTCCTGGCGCTCCACCGGCTGGAGCCCCACGACGCCTTCATCATCGCCTCCAACTCGGGCGTCAACCCGGCCGTCGTCGAGGTGGCGCTGCGGGCGAAGGAGGGCGGTTACCCGCTGGTGGCGGTCACCTCGCTGGAGCACACGCGGCAGGTGGAGTCGCGCCACGAGAGCGGGAAGAAGCTGGTCGAGCTGGCGGACGTGGTGGTGGACAACTGCGGGCCCTTCGGGGACGCGCTTCTGGACCTGCCGGGCGGCGGGCGCGCCTGCTCGGTCTCCTCGCTGACCGGTGCGCTGATCGCCCAGATGCTGACGGCGGAGATCGTGGGGCTGCTCCTCGAACGCGGCCAGCGGCCGCCTGTGCTCATCTCCGTCAACGTGCCCGGCGGGAGGGAGCGGAACGAAGAGCTCCGCCGGCACTACGCGGGGCGAGTCTGAGGGCGGGAGGAGGCGGGCGCCCGTGCCTCCCAGGGTCCTGCTCGCCGGCCCAGGCTCCATCGCGGAGCGGGTCTACCTGCCGCTTCTGGCCTCCGGCGGCCGGGTGGAGCGGGAGCTCCTCTGGGCCCGGCGGCCGGAGCGGGCGGAGGCGGCGGCCCGGCGGTGGGGCTTCCGGCGCTGGAGCGCGGAGCCGATCGACGCCGCGCTGGCGCGCCGCTGGCGCGAGGAAGGGATCGTGGCCGCCTTCGTCCACGTGGCCACCGAGGCGCACGCGGCGGTGGCGGTGCCGCTCCTGGAGGCGGGGCTGGCGGTCTACCTGGACAAGCCGCTGGCCTACCGGCTGGAGGAGGCGGAACGGATCGTGGAGGCGGCGCGCCGCTCCGGGGCGCCGCTGGTGGTGGGGTATAATCGCCGCTGGGCGCCCCTGGTAGAGGCGGCGCGCGCGGCGGTGCCCGGACCGGTCTGGGTGCTGGCGGAGAAGCACCGCGCGGTCCCGGGGCCGTTCAGCGCTCTCCACGACCTGTGGGACGACTTCGTCCATCCCCTCGACTTGGCGGTCCAGCTGGGCGCCGATCGCCTGGGCTGGGTGCAGGCGCGGTGCGACGACGAGGGCCATCTCCTCCGCCTGGTGGTGGGCCTGGAGGGGGAGGGTCCGGCGAGCGCGGTGGTGGCCATGGTCCGCGGCGCCGGAGCCGACAGCGAGCGGCTGGAGTTGTGGGGCGCCGGCGGGCGGAGCGCGCGGGTGGAGGGCCTGGAGCGTCTGGAACTCGCCCTCCCCGGCCAGCCCGGTTGGCTGCGCCGCGAGAGCGGCGCCTGGGAGAGCGTCGCGCGGCGGCGGGGATTCGAGGGGGCGATCGCCCACTTCCTGGGGCGGGTGGCCGCCTGGAGGCAGGCAGACGACGGGCGGTCGGCGTTGCGGACGGAGCGGCTGGCCGACGAGATCCGGCAGAGGGTCGGGTGGTGAAGGTTGGAGGCGCGGCTGCAGCCCGAGGCGCAGGAGGGGTCGGGACTCCTGGCCTTCGACGTGGACGGGACGCTCATCCCGTACGGCGGCGTGATCTCGCCCCGCGTGCGCCAGGCGATGGAGCAGGCCCAGGCCGCGGGGTGGCGCCTGACCATCCTGACGGGGCGCTCCTGGCCCGAGCTGCGGCCGATCCTGCGCCAGATCCCCTGGTTCTCCGGGCCGGTCGCCTGCGCCAACGGGGCGGTGGTGGCGCAGGCACCCGGGGGCGAGCTCCTGCGCGTCCGCCGGCTCGAACGGGAGGCGGCGCTGCGGGCGGTGCGCCTCCTGGAGGAGGAGCGGGCGCTCTTCTGGGTCTATGGCGTGGAGGAGGCGTACGTCGGCTGGCGCACCTGGCGCGACCGGATCGCCCGTGATCCCATCCTGGGGAAGGCACGGGCGCTGGGCTGGCTGGTGCGGGCGCTCCGCTTCCGGCGCGTCGGCTTCCGGGCGGTCCGGCGGACGCTGGAGGTGGTGGAGCGGCTGGACGCGCCCCCGACCCACCTGACGGTGCTGGTCCGGCCGGAGGCGCTGGAGGCGGAGCGGGAGCGATACCGCGCGCTCTTCCCGGAGTTCCAGGTGGAGGCGGTGACCGAGGCGTCGCTGGATTTCCTTCCTCCCGGCTCCGACAAGGGGGAGGCGCTCCTGGCGGTGGCGCGGCTCCACGGCATCGATCCCCGGCGGACGGTGATGGTGGGGGACAACTTCAACGACGTCCCCGCCTTCAAGGCGGCCGGGTACGCGGTGGTGATGGGCGGCGCCCCCCGCGAGGTCCGCCGCCACGCGGACGTGGTGGCGCCGGCGGCGCGGGAGGACGGCGCGGCCTGGGCGGTCGCCCACCTCCTCGCCCGGGACGAGCATCGCAGCGGGAGATGAAGCGAGGATGGAAGCAGGAGCGAGCCGGCGGCCAGGAGGGCCCGGGGAGCGCCTGACCGCGCTGGTGGCCGGGCGGGTCTATGCCCCGGAGGAGGTGGCCGGCCCGGTGACGGTGGTGCTCCGCGGCCAGCGCATCCTCGATCTCTGGCGGGGGACGGGCGCCGAGGAGGCCGCCGCCCGCCTGGGCGAGGCCGGCCGGGTGATCGACCTGGGGGAGGCATGGCTGGCGCCGGGCCTGATCGACCTCCACACCCACGCCTTCCGCGGCCACGACGTGACCACCGGCAGCGCCGGGGAGATCGCCGCCATGGCGCGGGAGCTGCCGCGGACCGGCGTCACCGCCTTCTTCCCCACGGTGGCCAGCACGCTGCCCGGGCCGACCGAGCAGCAGGTGCGGCGGATCGCGGCGCTGGCCGAGGAGGGACCCGAGCCGCCGTCGGCCCAGGTGCTGGGCGCCCGGCTGGAGGGCCCCTTCATCAGCAAGGCGAAGAAGGGCGCCCAGTACGAGCCGGCGATCCGCCCTCCCGACACCGGGGAGCTGGCGCGGCTGGTGGAGGCGGGACGGGGTTGGCTCCGCCTGATCGACTTCGCGCCGGAGGAGGATGCGGGCGGCCGCTTCCTGGCGGCGGTGGTGGCGCACGGCATCATCGCCTGCGTCGGCCACACCATGGCCAGCTACGAGCAGGCGGAGCGGGCGATCGACGGCGGTGCGCGCCACTGCACCCACCTCTTCGACGCCATGACGCCGGTGGGCCACCGGGCGCCGGGGGTACCCGGCGCCTTCCTGACCGACCGGCGGGCGACGGTGGAGGTGATCGCCGACGGGATCCACCTCCATCCCGCCGTCCTGCGGCTGGTCCTGGCGGCACGGGGGGCCGACGAGGTGGCGCTGGTCACCGACGCCGTGGCGGCGGCGGGACTGGGCGACGGCGAGTACGAGTTCACCGGGCGCCGCGTGGTGGTCCGCGACGGGGCGGTGCGGCTACCGGACGGGACGCTGGCGGGGAGCACGCTGACCATGGACCGCGCGGTCCGGACCATGGTCACCCGCGCCGGCGCCTCCTGGGAGGAGGCGATCCGCATGGCCAGCTGGACGCCCGCCCGCATCGCCGGCGTCGACGGCCGCAAGGGGCGGATCGCCGCCGGCATGGACGCGGACCTGGTGGCGCTGGACCGGGAGGGCGAGGTGCTCGCCACGTGGACGAGGGGCCGGCTCGCCTTCGAGAGGGAGGGCTTCGGTTCGGGCCGCTAGCGTCGGGAGGTCCTACAGGAGGGGTGGAGGATGACGGAGGAGACCCGGGTGGTGATCGGCCAGGCCGAGGGGCTGCACGCGCGTCCTGCGGCGGAGTTCGTCAAGCTGGCCAACCGCTTCCGGTCGACCGTGCGGCTGGAGCTGAACGGGCGGCAGGCGGACGGCAAGAGCATCATGGCGGTGATGGCGCTGGGCGCCAACCATGGCGCGGAGGTGGGGCTGCGCGTGGAGGGGGAGGACGCGGAGGAGGCCCTGCGGGCGCTGGAAGCCTTCCTGAGGGGGAGCGGCGCCTGATGGCCGGACGGCGGCTGCACGGGGTCGCCGGGGCGCCGGGCGTGGCGCTGGGGCCCGCCTTCGTCTTCGCTCCGGTCGCCGGGGGCGGGGCCGACGCGGAAGAGGCGGCCGGTCCGGCCGGGACGGCGGGAGGCGGCGAGGGCGCCGCCCCGTCGCCGGAGCAGGAGGTGGCCCGCTGGTTGGATGCGCGCCGGCGGGTGGAGGAGGCCTACGCGCGGCTGGTGGAGCGGGCGCGCCAGCTCTCCGCAGGCGGCGCCGCCGGGAGCGCCGCCGAGGAGGGCGTCGCCATCCTCGAGGCGCAGCAGATGATGGTGGACGACTCGGGGCTGGAGCAGGCGGTGCGCGAGGCGGTGGCGGCGGGGAGCCGGGCGGAGGCGGCGACGCGGGCGGCCATCGAGCGGTACGCCGCGCTCTTCGCGGGGCTGGAGGACGCCTACCTGCGGCAGCGGGCGGACGACGTCCGCGAGGTGGGGGAGGCGCTCCTGCGCGCCCTGGCCGGCGAGCCGCCCATCCCGCTGGCCGACCTGCCGCGCGGCTCCATCCTCTGTGCCCGCGAGCTGGGCGCGGGGGCGCTCCTCGCCCTGGACCGGGAGGCGCTGGCCGGCCTGGCGCTCGGCAGCGGCGGGCCGACCTCGCACGTGGCCATCCTCGCCCGCTCCATGGGCGTGCCGGCGGTGCTCGGTCTGGGGGCCTTCCTCGACCAGGTGCCGCCGGGCGTCCAGGTGGCGGTCGACGGGGAGGCGGGCGACCTCTGGGTGGAGCCCGCGGGCGAGGAGCTCGAGCAGCTTCGTCGCGCCGAGCGGCGGGAACGGGCGGAGCGGCGCGAGCTGGCGGCGTTGACCGGCCAGCCCGCGGTGACGCCCGACGGCCTCCGGGTCGAGCTGGTGGCCAACATCGGCGGCCCCGGCGACGTGGAGCCGGCGCTCCAGGCGGGCGCCGAGGGTGTCGGCCTCTTCCGGACGGAGTTCCTGGTCACCGGGCGCGAGACGCTCCCCGGCGAGGAGGAGCAGGTGGAGGTCTACCGCCGCGTCCTGCGGGGCATGGGCGGCCGTCCGGTCATCTTCCGCACCTTCGACATCGGCGGGGACAAACCGGTCCCCGCCCTTGACCTGCCCCGGGAAGCCAACCCCTTCCTGGGCTACCGCGCCATCCGCATCGGCCTCGAGCACCCCGACCTCCTCCGCACCCAGGTGCGCGCCATCCTCCGGGCGGCCGCCGAGGAGGCGCCGGCCCCGGACGGGGTGTCGCCGGCGCGGATCATGCTCCCCATGGTGGCCACGGTGGAGGAGGTGCGCGGGGCGCGCCGGCTGCTGGACGAGGTCCGCGCCGGGCTGGTGGAGGAGGGGCGCTTCCCGCGGGAGCTCCGGGTGCCGCTGGGGATCATGGTGGAGATACCGGCCGCCGCGCTGATCGCCCGGCAGCTGGCCCGGGAGGTGGACTTCTTCAGCATCGGCTCGAACGACCTGGTCCAGTACACCCTGGCCGCCGACCGGACCAACGAGCGGGTGGTCGGCCTCTACCAGCCCTTTCACCCGGCGGTGCTCCGGCTGATCGGCCTGGTGGGCGAGGCGGCGGAGGAAGCGGGCATCCTCTGCGGCATCTGCGGCGAGATGGGCGGCGACCCCCGGGCGACGGCGCTCCTCCTGGGCCTGGGCGTGCGCGAGCTGAGCATGGCCGCCGCCTCCCTGGGACGGGTGAAGCGGGAGGTCCGGCGGACCCCGCTGGCACGGGCGCGGGAGCTGGCCGGAGAGGCGCTCGCCTGCTCCACGGCCGCCGAGGTCGAGGAGCGGGTCGAGGCCTTCCGCCGAGCGCTGGAATCCCGGGAGCCGGGCGCCGGGGGCGCCCCGACCGGCCGGCCATGAGGCTCGAGATCCTGGAGGACGAGGAGGCCATGAGCCGCCGCGCGGCGGAGATCATCGCCGACGCCATCCGGGGCAAGCCCGACCTGGTCCTCGGCCTGGCCACCGGCGGGACGCCCGTGGGCACCTACCGCGAGCTGGTCCGCCTCTACCGGGAAGGAAGGGTCGACTTCTCGCGGGTGACCACCTTCAACCTGGACGAGTACGTGGGTCTCGACCCGCGGGATCCCCGCTCCTACCACGCCTACATGGAGGAGCACCTCTTCCGGCACGTCAACCTGCGGCCGGGGGCGACCCACCTCCCCGACGGCTGGGCCGAGGACCTGGAGGCCGAGTGCCGGCGCTACGAGGCGGCGGTGGAGGCCCACGGCGGCATCGATCTCCAGCTCCTGGGCATCGGCCGCGACGGCCACATCGGCTTCAACGAGCCGGGGGCGCCCTGGGAGCGGGGGACGCGGGTCGTCCGCCTGAAGCCGGAGACGCGCCAGGACAACGCGCGCTACTTCGGCGGCGTGGTCGACGCGGTGCCCCAGCGGGCCATCAGCATGGGCATACGGACCATCATGCACGCCCGCCGCCTGCTCCTGCTGGCGGCCGGGCCGCACAAGGCCGAGATCGTCCAGCGCGCCATCGAGGGGCCGGTCTCACGCCACGTGCCCGCCTCGATCCTCCAGCTCCACCCCGACGCGCTGGTCCTTCTGGACGAGAGCGCCGCCTCGCGGCTGACGCGGGTCCGGCCCGGGGCGGAGAGAGGCCGCGGCTGAGGAGCCCGGGAGGTGGTGCGATGCGGCTGGTCGTGGGGATCACCGGCGCCAGCGGCGCCGTCTTTGCGGTCCGCCTGCTGGAGGTTCTGCGCGAGCTGGGCGTGGAGCGTCATCTGGCGGTGACCGCTTGGGGGAGGAAGACCATCGAGCACGAGCTGGGCCGCCCGGTGGAGGAGGTGCTCCGCCGAGGAGCTGGTCGACCACTTCGTGGGCCGGGTCCTCGACCGCTTCGGCGTCGCCCACGGGCTCTACCGCCCCTGGCCGGGGATGGGGCCGGAGCTCAGGGCGGGCTCGCCCCCGGAGCCGCCAGCGTCGCCGCCGCTGTGAAGGCGAAGAAGACGACGGAGATCCAGCCGTTGACGGCGAAGAAGGCGGCGTCCAGGCGGGAGAGGTCGTCCGGCGAGACGATGGCGTGCTCGTAGACGAGCAGACCGGCCATGACCGCCACGCCCGCCAGGTAGAGGCCCCCGCGCCAGTCGTCCACCCGCAGGCCGGGGCCCAGCAGTCCCGCCGCGTGGCCGACGGCCAGCGCCAGCAGCACCACCGCCGCATGGCCGAGGCGCGCGATGCGGAAGGCGCGCGGCAGGCCGAAGCGGGCGGGGATGGAGTGCAGCCCGTACCTTCGGTCGAACTCCAGGTCCTGGGCGGCGTAGAGGATGTCGAAGGCGCCCACCCAGAGCGCCACCAGCGCCCAGAGCAGGAAGGCCGCCGGCCCCACGGAGCCGGTGACGGCCACCCATCCCCCGAGGGGAGCCCACCCGTCGGCGATGCCCAGCACCAGGTGGTCGAGCCAGGTGAACCGCTTGGTGTACGAGTAGACGACCCAGCACCGGGCTGACCCGCGCGCGGACCCGGCGCAGTTCGCCCCGCTCCTCCAGCGCCTCCAGGAACTCGCGCAGGTCGCGGTACGCTCGTCTCTCCGCCATGAACCGCCAGAGCCTCCTCGTGCGCCGTTCCGCCGGTCGCCGCCCCGGCGGCCCGCTGCACCTCCCCCGTCGGGGCGGCAGCCTCGCCCTCCGGGCAGGTTCCCCCCCATGGTACAATCTTTCCGAGACCGACTGGTCGGTCTAAATGCTCCCTGGAGGTGCCGTATCCAGCATGAGCGAGCGATGGGGCTCCTGGCGGGAGCCTGGGGCGGCGGCCCCCCTGGCCACCGCGACGGGGGAGGCCAACCGCGGCTGGATCTCGCCGTCCCCCCTGCCAGGCCGGATGTGGGCGGCGGTGGCGCCCGGACCCGGAGGGCCGGAGGTCCTGAAGCTGGAGGAGCGGCCGCTTCCTGAGGCGGCTCCCGGTCACGTCCTGATCCGGGTGCGGACCGTCGGCGTCAACCGCGGCCTCGACCTGGAGGCGCGCCAGTTCGGGCCGGTCTGGGGTGTCACCTTTCCCCACGTGGGCGGCGTCGACGCCGCCGGCGAGGTGGTGGCCTGGGCGCCCGGGGTGACCGGCTGGGAGGCGGGCGAACGGGTGGCGGTCCTCCCCTGGCTCACCTGCGGTCAGTGCCCGGCTTGCCGCCGCGGCCAGACCACGGCCTGCGAGCGCTTCGCCATCTGGGGCGTCCACACCGACGGGGCCGACGCCGAGTACGCCCGCGTCCCGGCCTCTCTCCTGCTCCGCCTGCCGGAGGGGGTCGACTTCGCCGAGGCGAGCGCCGCCATGGTCTCCTACAGCGTCGCCTGGCACCTGCTGGTCACCCTGGGCGGGGTGCGGCCGTCGGACACGGTCCTGGTCCTGGCGGCGGGCAGCGGGATCGGGGTCGCGGCCCTGCAGATCGCCCGCCTCCACGGCGCCCGGGTGCTGGCGGCGGCGGGCGCGCCCTGGAAGCTGGAGCGGGCGCGGGAGCTGGGCGCGGACGGCGGCATCCTCTATCACGACCTTCCCCTGGACGAGGAGGCGCGCCGCCTGACCGGGGGGCACGGCGTCGACCTGGTGGTCGACAACCTGGGCGGCGAGTACTGGGAGCGTGCGGTCCGCAGCCTGGCCACGGGCGGGCGGCTGGTGACGGCGGGCGTCACCGCCGGCGCCGAGGTGAAGCTCAACGTCCGCCACGCCTACCGCAACCACCTGACCTTCTACTGCGCCGAGGCCTCCTTGCGCCACGAGGCCGAGGCGGTGCTCGACCTGATCGCCCGGGGGACGCTCCGCCCGGTGATCCAGCGGCGCTACCCCCTGGCGCGCATCGCCGAGGCGCAGGAGGCGCTGCTCAGCCGCGAGGTCTTCGGCAAGCTGATCATCGAGGCGTAGGCGGCGCGACCCCGCCCGGCCCGGCGTCGCCCGGCCCGCCGCCGGCACCGCCGCGCCCGCCCTCCCGGGGCGGCAGGCCCGGGTAGCGGTCGTAGACCACCGCCAGCGCCTGGACGGCGTCCAGCCCCCAGTGGGCCAGCCATGGCGCCAGGAGGCCGCCGCTCCAGGCGCGGAGCCAGGCGAGGGCGCCGCCGTAGACCAGGAGCGCCAGCAGCGCGGGCGGCCTGCGAAGGTACTGGACGTGGACCAGGGTGAAGAGGAGCGTGGCGGCCGCGGCCCCCAGCGCCGGCTGGAGCCAGCCGCGGAAGAGCGTCTCCTCGGCCAGCGCGACGAAGCCGGTGAAGGCGAGCGCGCCCGCGGCGCGGAAGCGGCGGAAGAGGAGCGGCGTCACCGTGTCGTTGTAGCGGGGAAATCGCCGGCTCAGCTCCAGGTCGAGGAGACCGAGGAGGAGCCCGGCGCCGGCCCCCGCTCCGGCCGCCGCCCAGCTGGCGCCGTTTCGCCAGCTTCCCACCGGGGAGCCGGGATCCCGGAGCCAGCTGCCGCCCCAGCCCAGCACCAGGAAGAACGCCTCCTGGGCCACCAGAAGCCAGGTGGGCGTCCGTTCCAGCGCCTCCCGCCAGCCTTCCTGCACCCGCACCCTCCCCCTTCCATAGGGTAGGAGCGCCGGGGGGAGGTCGGCACGTGGCGGAAGGAAGACGGCAGACGGCCTCCCGGGCGGTGGCTCCCGCCGGCCGCCCGGCGGGTCTCGTTCCCCGCCTGGGGACGCTCCTCCCGTACATGGGGCCGGCCTTCGTGGCCAGCATCGCCTACGTCGACCCCGGCAACTTCGCCACCAACATCGCCGCCGGCTCGCTCTTCGGCTACGACCTGCTCTGGGTGGTCCTGGCCGCCAACCTGGTGGCCATCCTGGTGCAGAGCCTGGCCGCGCGGCTGGGGATCGCCACGGGGCAGACGCTTCCGGAGCTGAGCCGGCGGTTCCTGCCGGCGCGGCTCAACCGCTTCCTCTGGGTGGTGGCCGAGCTGGGCACCATGGCCACCGACCTGGCGGAGCTGATGGGGGCCGCGCTGGGCCTCCGGCTCCTCTTCCACCTGCCGCTCCTGGCCGCCGCCCTGCTGGCCGGGGCGTCGACGCTCCTCCTGCTGAAGCTGGAGGAGCGCGGCTTCCGGCTGGTGGAGGAGGTGATCATCGGCTTCCTGGGTGTGATCGCGGTCGCCTATGTGGGGGAGGTCTTCCTGGCCCGGCCGGCCTGGGGCACCCTCCTCCCCCACCTGGTGGTGCCGCGCCTGGACGGCGAGGAGCTCCTCTACGCCGCCGGCATCTTCGGGGCGACGGTGATGCCGCACGTGGTCTACCTCCACTCGGCGCTGGTGCTGCCCCGGCGTACCGGCGCGGACCCCGCGGTGCTGGACCGGTACGAGCGCATCGACGTTCTGGTCGCCATGAACGTCGCCTTCCTGGTCAACGCCAGCCTGCTGGTGATGGCGGCGGCCGCCTTCGGCGCCCGGGGCCTGGAGGTGTCGGGCATCGAAGAGGCGCACCGGACGCTCCGGCCGCTCTTCGGCCCGGCGGCGGCGACGGTCTTCGCCGTCGGCCTCCTCGCCTCCGGGCTCGCCTCCAGCATGGTCGGCACCATGGCCGGCCAGACCATCCTGGCGGGCTTCGTGGACGTGCGCATGGGCCTGCTGGAGCGCCGGCTGCTGACGCTCCTGCCGGCGGTGGCGGTGGTCGCCCTGGGGTTCGACCCGGTACGGGTGCTGGTGCTCAGCCAGGTGGTGCTCAGCTTCGCCCTGCCCTTCGCGCTGGGCCCGCTGGTCTTCTTCAACGCCGACCGGCGTGTGATGGGGGAGCGCTCGGCGCCCCCCTGGCTGACAGGCCTGGCGACGCTGGTGGCGCTGGCCGTCGTCGCGCTGGACCTCCTGCTCCTGGCCCAGGCGGCGGCCGGGCTGCTCAGGCGGTAGGCGTCGCCCGGGGTTCGCCCCAGCGCCTCCTCGCCCAGGCGAAGAGGAGCGCTCCCGTGGCGCGGCCGGCGCCCGCCAGCAGGAAGAGCCCGGGAACCCCCGCCAGGGGGAGGAGGGCCGTCCCCACCAAGGGCGCCACCGCCGCCAGCGCGTAGAGCACCAGGTTGAAGAGCGCCACCAGGGCCGTCCGCTCCTCCGGGCGCGCCACCGCCAGGACCGCGTTGAAGTTGGCGATGGTGTAACCGGCCGCCCCGATCCCGGTGACGCTGTTGGCCAGCAGGAGGAGCCAGGGGTTCCGGGCCCAGGCGTAGACCAGGGGGACCGCGAGGAAGAGGGCGGTGCTGGCCGCGTAGGTCCAGAGCACGCCCCGCCGGTCGTGCCAGATGCCCCAGAGCCGCGAGGTGAGGATGGCGGCCAGCGAGCTGCCCATGCCGATGAGGCTGATCCAGGAGCCCGGCAGGTGGAGGAGGCGGACGTAGAAGATCGGGTAGGCGGCGGCCGGCAGCATCAGCCCCGCCTGGAAGATCGCCCCGCCCAGGAAGACCAGCCGCGGGAGCGGCCGCCGCAGCGCCTCGCGCGCCACCTCCAGGTCGCCCGGCCTCTCCGCCCCTCCCTCTCCCCGGATCCCCCCGATCGCCCCGCCCTGCGCCGCCGCCGGCGCGCCGCCCGCCTCCGGCGGCTGGAGCCTGCGCAGGAAGAGCCAGGAGGCGACCGCCGCCGCGCCGCCCGCGAAGAGTCCGGCCGCGCTCCCCAGGCGCGTGCCCAAGAGATCCAGGAAGAGGCCGCCCAGCAGGGTGCCCAGGAGCGTGGTCAGCGAGACGAAGAGGTTCCGGTCGCCGAAGACCCGTCCCCGCAGGTGGCCGGGGAAGAGCTGGGCCATCAGCGCCGTCCAGGCCACCAGCGCCAGGGTGGCCGCCCCGTTGGCCAGCGTGGTGGCGAGCACCAGCAGCCAGGCCAGGACCGGCCCCGGCGCGGGCAGAAGCGGCACCGCCGCGAGGAGGAGGAGGCCCGCGCGGGCGGCCAGCGCCCAGCGGAGCATCACCGGGCGGGCGCCCTGCCGGGCGATCAGGCGGACCGCCCAGGGCTGGACGAAGCTGGCCAGGAGGGGAGGCAGCGCCGAGGCGAGGCCGACCAGGAGGACGGGCCCGCCCAGGCGGACGACGTACACCCCGAGGAAGCTCCCGAGCACGCCGGTGCTCAGGTTCGCCAGCGCGCCCTCCAGCAGGCTCCAGGCGGCGTTCCTCCGGACCGCCCGCGGCGCCGGATAGGCCAGGAGGGCGCCCAGCCAACGGCGGGGCCCGTGCGTCATCCATCGGAACCAGCGCGCCGGACCGCGGCTGCGGGCGTGGGCCATGGCTCTCTTATAGCAGATCGCCGGGCGGAGGGGCCGGACGGTCCGGCGTGGAATGGCGGAAGGGACATCGGTCGACCGGGGGCGAGCGCGATGGAGGAGAGCGTCGTCCGCCTCGAGGAGCTGTCGAAATCGTACGGCGCCCACCGCGCCGTCGACCGGCTCAGCTTCGAGGTGCGGCGCGGCGAACTCGTCGGCTTCCTGGGGCCCAACGGGGCGGGGAAGACGACCACGCTGCGGATGCTGGCCGGGCTGCTGCAACCCAGCGGGGGTCGCGCCCGGGTGGCCGGCTACGACGTCTGGCGCCAGCCGCTGGAGGCGAAGCAGCGCCTGGGCTACGTGCCGGACGTCCCGGTCCTCTATGAGAAGCTGACCGGCCGCGAGTTCCTCGCCTTCGTGGGCGACCTGTGGCGGGTCCCTCCCGCCGTCGCCCACCGGCGCGCGGCCGAGCTGCTGGAGCTGTTCGCCCTGACCGGGCAGGCGGACGATCCGGTGCAGAGCTACTCCCGCGGCATGCGCCAGAAGCTGGCCATCGCCGGTGCCCTCCTGCACGACCCGGAGGTGCTGGTGCTGGACGAGCCCACCATCGGGCTCGACCCGCGCTCGGCCCGGCTGCTGAAGAACGTGCTGCGCAGCTTCTGCGCCCGGGGCGGGGGCGTCCTCATGTCCACGCACGTGCTGGAGATCGCCCAGCACCTCTGCGACCGCGTCGTCATCCTGCAGAACGGCCGGCTCCTCGCCCAGGGGCGTCCGGAAGAGCTGGCCCGGGGCGCGGACCGCTCGCTGGAGGACGTCTTCATCGAGCTGACCGGCGGCGAGGAGGTCGCCGACCTGGTCCGGCTCCTCGGGGAGGAAGAGCGCGGGTGAGCCTCGGTCGCCTCCTGGGCTGGAAGCTGCGCATCGCCTGGAAGGGCTTCGCCGCGGGGAGCCGGGGGAGGGGCTGGCTCTGGCTTCCCGTCGTCCTCGTCGTCGCCTCGGCCTTGGCCATCGGGTGGGGAGCGGCCGTGGAGGCGCTCTTCCGCGGGCCGATCCGCCCCGGCTCGCCGCTGGCGCTCCCGCTGCTGCACGCCCTGCTCTTCGCGGGTTCGGCGACCGCCCTCTTCCTCGCCGCGGGGGCCGCCTTCTCCAGCCTCTACGCCGCCTCCGATCTGGAGCTTCTCTTCAGCGCTCCGCTTCCGGAGCGGACCGTCTTCCTGAGCAAGTTCGCGGAGGTGGCGGCCACGCCTCTCGCCGGCGGCCTCCTCTTCGGCCTGCCCGCGGTGACCGGGCTGGGGCGGGCCTGGGGGGCGGGCGCCGCCTACGCGGCGGAGGCGATCTGGCTGCTCCTGGCCACGATCCTGGGCAGCGTCGGGATGGGGTTGCTCCTGCACCTCGTGGTGATGCGGGTGGTGCCTCCCTACCGGACCCGCGAAGTGGGGGCGGCGGTGGGGACGCTCCTGGGCGCCCTCATCTACGCAGGCGGCCAGCTGGCACCCCGCCTGGTTCCGGACGGCGGGAGCCTGCCCGCCCCGGACCGGCTCTCGGGCCTTGCCCACGGGCCCTGGCCCACGCTCTGGGCGGCCGAAGCGTGGACGCGGGCGGCGGGAGGCGATCCGGCCGGAGCTCTGGGCCCGCTGGCGGCGGCGACGCTGGTTGCCGCCCTGCCGCTGGCGCTCGGGCTCTGGCTGGTGCCCGAGACCTTCCGGAGCGGCTGGGCGGGCTCCCGGGAGACGGGTCGTCGTCTCCGTCGCCGGCGGCCGGAACCGGGGACCCGGGATGCCGAGCCGGCGGCGGGAGAGAGCCGGGTCGGCCGCCGGGTGGGTTCCGCCGCCGGTGGCGGGCGGGGGGGCTGGGCCCCCGCGGTTTCGGTGGCGAGGAAGGAGCTGCGCACCACCTTCCGGGACCTGCGGCTCTGGTCGGACACCGCCTACGCCCTGGTGGTGGCCGTGGTCGGCTTCATCCTGCCCAGCGGCGCGCCCGGCCGGGAGGGGCCGCTCCCCGCGCCCCTGGCGGGTGTGGCCGGAGGCGCCTCCCTGTGGGCGGCGGCCCGCGGCGCCCTGGTCGCCGCGCTCTTCGCGGCGCTGGTGAGCGGCCAGGTCGCCCTGACGGCCTACGGGCGGGAGGGGAAGAACCTCTGGATCCTGCGCGCGGCCCCCGTCCACGGGAGCGAGGTGGCGCTGGGGAAGCTCCTCGCCGCTCTCGCCGTGAGCGGCTCCCTCAGCCTGCTCCTCGCCGTCGCCGTGACGCTGCTGGCGGGGGGCGGCTGGGTACAGGCGACGGGGGCGGGCCTGATCGGCCTCGCGGTGGCCGCCGGTTTCTCCGCCTCGGCGCTGGCGGCGGGGGCCTCCTGGGCCCGTCCGGAGGCGGAGGATGTCCGCCACAGCGTGGCGAGGGTGCAGGCCCTGGCGACGATGGCCGCCGGCGACCTGCTCTTCGCGGCGGCGTTGGCAGCGGCTCTCCTCCTCGGGTACCTTGGATGGGTGCGTGAGGCGGGCTGGCTCCTGCGCGCCGGCCTGCTCCTGGCGGTGGCGGTGCCCGCCGGCACGGTGGCCCTGGCCGTCTCGGTCGCCGGTCGGGCCTGGGAGCGGCTGAGCGCCTGAGGGCCGGGGCGGGGAGGGGCGGGAGCGTGGAGCGAGAGGTCGAGGCGGGCGAGCGGGTGGCGGTGGGACGGGCCCTCGGCCGGAGGGGCATCGCCAGGGCCACCCTGACCATCCTGGTGATCACCGCGGTCTCCAAGCTCTTCGGCTTCGCACGGGAGGCGGCGATCGGGGCGGCCTTCGGCGCCAGCCGCGTGGTCGACGCCTACCTGGTGGCGACCAACATCCCGATCCTCTTCTTCGCGGCGGTCAACGCCGCCGCCACCAGCGTCATCATTCCCAACTACGCCCGGGTGCGGGAGCGGGAGGGCGAGGAGGAGGCCCTCCGCTACGCCAACGCCGCCCTGATCCTGATCTCCGTCGGCCTGATCGCGGTCACCGCGGCCAGCGAGCTGCTGGCGCCCTGGCTCGTGGGCTGGATGGCGCCGGGGTTCGGGCCGCAGGAGCGGGCGCTGACCGCAGGGCTCACCCGCATCCTGCTGCCGGCGCTCCTCTTCCAGAGCCTCGCGGGCTGGGCGGCCGGCATCCTGGAGTCCAACCAGCACTTCGCCGCGCCCGCCGCCATCGGCATCCCCTACGACATCCTGATCGTGCTGGGGGCGCTGGTGGGCGGGATCCCCGTGGCGGCGCGCTGGGGTCCCGAGGCCGGCGTCGCCTTCCTGGCCGCGGGAACGCTGCTGGGTTCCGCCAGCCAGCTCCTGATCCAGCTTCCCTTCCTCCGCCGCCACGGCTGGCGCTTCCGCTGGGTCTGGGCGCCGGGGATGCCGGCCATCGTGGAGAGCGGCCGCATGCTGGTGCCGGTCCTGATCAGCTCGGGCGCCAACGCCGTCAACCTCTTCGTCGACCGCCTGCTGGCCTCCTGGCTGGCGGCGGGGAGCATCGCGGCGCTCAACTACGGCAACCGGCTCTACGGCGTCCCCGCGGGGCTGCTGGTGACGCCGCTGGTCACCGTCCTCTACCCGACCTTCTCCGCGCAGACGGCGGCGGAGGAGATGGACGCCTTCCGCAACGGGGTCCGCCGCGGGCTCGGCCTGATGGCGGCGGTCACGGTGCCGGCCGTGGCGGGCATGGTCCTGCTGCGCTACGAGATCGTCCGCGCCGTCTACGAGCGGGGCGCCTTCGACGCCCGGGCGACCGGCATGACGGCGGTGGCCTTCGCCCTCTACGGCCTCTCCCTGCCGGGCGGCGGCTGGAGCCTTCTGCTGACGCGCGCCTTCTGGTCGCTCCGCGACAGCCTGACGCCCATGTGGGTGGGCGTGGCCACCGTGGCCATCAACGTCGGCCTCAACCTGGTCCTGGTCCGGATCATCGGGCTGGCCGGCCTCGCCCTCTCCACCTCGGTGGCCACGACGGCGGGGGGCTTCCTCCTGCTCCTGCTCCTCCGGCGGCGGACGGGGCCGCTCGGGGGCCGCAGCCTGGCCGTCGAGGTGGGGAAGTCGCTTCTGGCCAGCGCGGCCATGGCGATGGCGTTGGCCGGGCTCCAGCGGCTGCAGCCGGCCGCCCGCCTGGCGCACCTCCTGGGACGGAACCCCGCCGCCCCGGGTTCGCTGGTCGACCTGCTGGCGGTGGCGCTGGTGATCGTCGCCGGCATCGCGGTCTACGGGGCCGCAGCCGCCCTCCTGCGCATGGAGGTGGCCGCCTTCGTCACCGAGACGGTGGGCGGTCGGATCGGCCGCCGTACCGGCTCGGCTCCGGCGGAGGGCCGTCCCTAGCTCCCGCGGGCGCCGCTCGCCGCCCGTTCCCGTGCCGGGCGCGGGTCGCTCCCTGCCCGCGGCCAGAGGCGGACGGCGCGGAGGGGGATGGCGATGCGGCAGCGGGCGCCCGGCAGAGGCGCCTCGCCGCCCGCGGAGCGCCGGACCACCAGCGTCAGCGGGCCGGGCAGCTCCACCCAGGCCTCTTCCTGCTCGCCGGCGGTCCAGCGCTCGCGCAGGATCCCTTCCACCGCCACCTCCCCCGGGCGCGCCTCCTCCCCCTCCATCAGGAGGCGGACCGCGCCGGGAGCCACCGACCACATGACCTCGCCTTCCATGCGGTCCGGCGCCGGGTCGGAGAGGCTGGCGGGCCCCGCCGCCGGCGCAGGGGGGCCCGTCCAGGGCAGGAGCAGGCCGCCGCTCTCCAGACGCCCCCGCTCCAGGCGGCCGGGGAAGGTGTTGACCAGGCCGAGGAGGCGTGCCACCTCCGGCGTCGCCGGGCGGCGGAGCAGCTCCTCGGCGGGCCCCGCCTGGAGGAGGCGGCCGCCCCGGATCACCAGGAGCTCGTCCGCCAGGAAGGCCGCCTCTTCCGGGTCGTGGGTCGCCAGGACCGTGGCCAGGCCGGTCTCGCGCTGGAGCTGGCGGAGGTGGAGCCGGAGCTCTCGCCGCAGGGGGGCGTCCAGCGCCGAGAGCGGCTCGTCCAGCAGGAGGAGCCTCGGCCGCGCCGCGAGCGCGCGACCCAGCGCCACCCGCTGCCGCTGGCCCCCCGAGAGCTGGCCGGGCAGCCGCTCCGCCAGGCCGCCCAGCCCCAGCCGCTCCAGCCAGAAGGTTGCCTCGGTCACGTCGTCTCGCGCGGCGAGCAGGAGATGCTCCCGCACCGTCAGGTGCGGGAAGAGCGCGTAATCCTGGGGGACGTAGCCGACGCCCCGCTCCTCCGGGGGAAGCGCGCCCAGCTCCGCCTCCCCGAGGCGGAGCTCACCGCCGCCGCGGCCCTCCACCCCGGCCAGCAGGCGGAGGGTGAGTGACTTGCCCGAGCCGGAAGGGCCGAGCAGGGCCAGCCGCGGTGCGCGGGCGACGTGCGCCAGCCGGAGCGAGAAGCCGTCGAGCTCCGCCTCCAGGCGGAAGCTCAGCGTGCGCGCGCCGGCGGAGGCGGCGGAGAGCGCCGCCCGCGGGCGGGCGGGCGGGTCGGGCGGCGCTGGGGGGGCGGCCGGCGCGGGGCCCGCGCCGTCGACCCGGAGCAGGCCGGCCCGGCCCCGGTGCCCCAGCCCCGGGGAGAGGCGGCCGGCCAGGAGGAGGAGAAGCACCGCGACCACGATGGCGGGGGCGACCGGCACCAGCGCCGCCCCCAGGCCGGCGCTGCCGAACTGGACGAAGGTGTAGACGGGCAGCGAGGCCGGGTGGTAGGCCACCATCACCGTGGCGCCGAAGTCGCCGAAGGCCCGCAGCCAGGCCAGGAGGATGCCCGCGCGGACGCCCGGCCAGGCGGCCGGCAGCGCGATGCGCAGGAATCTCGCCAGCGGCCGCATCCCCAGCGTCGCCGCGACCTCTTCCAACGAGGGGTTGACGGCGGCGAAGGCGGAGCGGGCGGAGATGACCAGGAACGGCGCGCTGACGAAGGCCTCCGCCAGCGTCACCCCGGCCAGCGAATCGGTCAGGCGGCCGCCGCTCCAGCGGCCCAGCCAGGTGTAGGGGCCGATCACCAGCAGGAGCAGGATGCCGCTGACCAGCGGCGGCAGCGCCAGCGGCACCTGGACCAGCGCCTCCAGCAGGCCGAGCCAGCGGCCGGAGCGGCCGCGGCGGCGCGCCAGGAAGTAGCCCAGCGGAATCCCCCCGGCGGCCACCGCCAGCGTGGCCAGGCTGGCGCTGAGGAGCGAGGTCTTCAGCGCCCCGTAGAGCCCCGCCGGGTCCGGCGGGCCCAACCGGCCCGTGGCGGCCGCCTGACCCGCGTAGACGACGTAGACGCCGACGGGCAGGAGCAGGTAGAGGGCGAGAAGCCCGGCCAGCCAGGGGAGCGGCCCGGCGGAGGGGGCGGCGGGAGGCCGCGCTCCGGGCCGGCGTGCGGTCTCCGCGCTCACGAACCCGCTCCGAGGAGCTGTGCCAGTTCGGCCGGCACGGCGGTCCGGTCCCCGTGCAGCTCCGGCCTGAGCACCTGGAGCCCGTCCTCCTCCAGCGCCCTCCGCCCTCCGTCCCCCTCCAGCCAGCGGAGGAAGGCGATTCCCGCCTGCCGGTCCGGCGCCTGCTCCATGAGCGCGAAGGAGTAGACCGCCTTCAGCCGGATGGCCGGGTCGACGGAGAGGGTGGGCAGGCCGGCCTCTTTCGCCTCGTTGGCGTAGAAGAAGCCCGCGTCCAGCTGGCCGGCCTCGATCCGGCCCAGCAGCTCCTCCTCGGGGAAGATCTGTTCCGGATTCTCCGGCGAGCCCAGCAGACGCCGGACCAGATCCGGACGCCCGTACCGCCGGGCGGCCGCCTCGACCAGGCGGATCGTCAGCTCGCCCTTGGGGTCGATGCGCGGGTCCGTCCGCCCGAGGCGGAAGCCGGGCTCGGCCATCACCTCGTACCAGGGACGGTTCTTCAGCTCCGAGGCGAAGCGGCTGGAGGGGCTGTAGCCGATCAGGAGCGGCGCCTCGGCGAAGACGGCGTACCAGCGGAGCCGCTGGCCTCCCTCGTTCCCCATCAGCTGCCGGTTGACCGAGGGCGAGGCGCTGACGAAGACGTCGACCCTCTTCAGCCCGCTCCGGATCTGCTGCGCCAGCCCCTTGGAGCCGCCGGGATAGCCGCGGAAGCGGCAGCCGGTCGCCTTCTCGAAGGCGGGCCGGACGCGATGCTCCATCAGGTTGACCAGGGAGGCGGCGTACGCCACCTGGACGGTCTGCCCCTGGCAGGGCGGAGCGCCGGAGCCGCTCGGCCCGCCGCCCGCGCCCCGGGCGGAGTCCCCCGCACCGCCGCGGGTGGTGCCCGCCGCGCCGCCGCACCCCGCCAGCAGCAGAGCGACCAGGAGCACCGCCAGCCGGGCGGACCCGCCGCGCCTACCCCGCGCCTTCCTCGTGCGATCCGCCAACCACACGCCTGCCCACCCCCCGGGTGTCGTAAGGGCCGAAGAGTTCCAGCTCCCGCAGAAAGGGGCCGCTCACCAGCCTGTCCATCAGGAGGGCGGCCCAGGGCTCCTCCAGCCGCGCTTCGGGCAGCCAGAGCTCGGACTGCTCCTCGCTCACGGGCAGGAAGTCGAGCCGCCAGCTCTCGGCCGCCGCCGCGGCGGCCAGCGTCACGTCCGCCAGGCCGGCGGCCACGCGGGCCGCCGCCTCCCAGTGGCCGGAGACCTCGTCCTCGTAGCCGGCCACCTCGGCCGGGGCGAGCCCGGCCTCGGCCAGCTGGCGGTCGAGCAGGGCGCGCGCCCCGGAGCCGCGCTCGCGGTTGACCAGCCGGAGCCGCGCCAGGTCGCGGGCGTCCTGGAAGCCCAGGGGATTGCCGCGGCGGACCAGCCAGCCCATGGGCCAGCGCGCCACCAGGAAGCGGGCCACGCCCTCCCGGGGCGCCGGGGCCTCCCCCGCCGCGCCGCCGTGGTGGATCAGGGCGGCGTGGACCCATCCCGCCTCCAGCTGCGCCAGCGCCGAACCGTTGCCCGCCTCCCACCAGAAGGCTTCGAGGGGGCCGGCGTCGCGGCTGGCGTGGGAGGCCAGGAGCCCCAGCGCCGGGTCGCAGCCGGCCAGGAAGAGGCCCTCGCCCCCGGCCAGGCGCCGCACCCGGGCGGCCGCCCCCTCCCGCTGCTCCACCACCGCGTGCGCGGCCCGGGAGGGCCAGCGCCGGTCGCCCAGCCCCTCCAGGCCGCGGGCGATCCAGCGGGAGCCCATCCGGGCCAGGAGCACCCGCTCTCCAGGCCGGGCCCCGGGCGTCTCCGCCTCGACGGGACCGGCCTCCTCCTCCAGGGTGAAGAGCTCCTCCACCGTGCAGCCGAGCGCCTTCGCCAGGCGGAGGGCCGCCCCGACGCCGGGCGCGGTGCGGCCCGACTCGAGGAGGCTGACCGTCTGGCGGCTCAGACCCGCCTTGCGAGCCAGCTCCGCCTGGCTCAGGCCGGCGGCCAGCCTCCGCTGGCGCAGCCGGTTCCGGAGCCGATCCGGCCCGTTCTCGTCCATGCCGCTTCCTCCCGCGGGCCTGGTCATGTCGTGTGTATTGGACAACATGCCAACGATACCTTCCACGGCGACCGCATCGAGGGACCGACCCGGCTGCGGGCGGAGCCCGGGCGAGGTGGATAAGCCGGTCCCCTTCCGGCCAGACTCCCATGGATGAGCAATGTGGACAAAAGATGGAAGCGGGCGACGGCGCTCTCGGTCCTGGCCGGGTTGCTCCTGGGCACGGTGGTGGCCGCGGCGCGGTTGCCGGCCGGGGAGGCGGGGCCGGGCAGAGCGCCGCGCGTGACGCGGCCGGCCGGGCCGACCGCCGGCACGGCCGAGGCCCGGCCGGCCATGGCGCCCCCCGGGAAGACCGGTGCGGCGGCCGACCGGCAGGGCGTCTCGCGGGTCGACCTGGAGTCGCTCCGTCTCCCGCCCCTGCTGGACGGGTGGGCGCGCCTCGCCCTCCGCGACCCGCGGGCCGCCGTCCGGACCATGGAAGCGCTGGCGCGCACGCCCCTCTACCGTCCGACCGTGGGGGCGGCGCTGGCAACACCCTCCCTGCGCGAGGCGCTGGGGCGGGCGGCCGGGGAACTCCGCCGGCGACACGGCCGACCGGACGCCGCCTGGGTTCGGGCGACGCTGGCCCAGGCCGGGGGTGAGGGGTGGATGACCGCCCTGGACCTCCTCGCCCGCGACGCGGGGAAAGATCCGACGCTGGAGCGGCAGCTGCGCTGGACACTCCAGCAGCCCGGCGCCTCTCCCCTGCGGCCCTGGGTCGAGGCGCTGCTGGCGGGTGCACGGGCGGAGCGGGCCGGAGGGAGAGGATAGGCGGGCTCGGGGTCAGCCCCGAGGGCACCGGCCGCTGACCGGCCGTGGGCCGGGCGCGGGCCGGCGCCGGTGCGCTCTTCCTCGACGGGGCGCTATCCTCTCGGGGGAGGGGAGAGGCCGATGCGCGGCTGGCTGTTGCAGCCTTCGCCCGGGGCGGCGGGGAGGGGAACCCGCCTGGAGTGGCGCCAGGACCTGCCGGAGCCGCACGCGGGGCCGGGGCAGGTCCGCATCCGCGTCTCCGCCTGCGGCGTCTGCCGGACCGACCTGCACGAGGTGGACGGCGAGCTCCCGCTCTCCCATCCGGTGGTGCCCGGGCACCAGGTGGTGGGGCGGATCGACGAGGTGGGGCCGGGGGTGACCGGCTTCCGGCCGGGAGAGCGGGTGGGGGTGCCGTGGCTCTGGTCGAGCTGCGGCCGCTGCGCTTACTGCCGGCAAGGCCGGGAGAACCTGTGCGAGTCGCCCCGCTTCACGGGCCTGGACGTGGACGGGGGATACGCCGAGTGGACGGTGGCGCCCGAGGAGGCGCTCCTGCCGCTTCCGCCGGCCTACGACGACGCGGAGGCGGCGCCGCTCCTCTGCGCCGGCCTGATCGGCTACCGTTCGCTCCGCCTCTCGGGGGTGGAGCCGGGCGGCCGCCTGGGTCTCTTCGGCTTCGGCGCCTCCGCCCACCTGACGCTGCAGGTGGCCAGGCACATGGGCATCGAGGTCTACGTCTTCAGCCGCGGCGAGGCGCACCGGCGGCTGGCCCTGGAGCTCGGCGCCGCCTGGGCGGGCAGCGCGGGCGAGGAGCCGCCGCACCCGCTGGACGGGGCGATCACCTTCGCCCCCGCGGGGGCGCTCCTGCCGGCGGCGCTCTCCAGCCTGCGGCGCGGCGCCACCCTGGCCATCAACGCGGTCCACATGGACCGCCTGCCGGAGATGCCTTACCAGCTCCTCTACCACGAGCGGAGCCTCCGGTCGGTGGCCAACCTGACGCGGGAGGACGGGCGCCGCTTCATGGCCATCGCCGGCGCCGTCCGCCTGGAGGTGCGGGTCGAGCCCTTCCCGCTGGAGGGCGCGGCGGAGGCGCTAGCGGCCGTCCGCCAGAGCCGCCTCGAGGGAAGCGCCGTCCTCCTGGCCTAGCGGCCGCTCCAGCAGCTCTTCCAGGCCGTCCAGGGCGGCGGCCAGGCGCTGGCCGCCCCGGTCGAACTCGTGCCGGAGCTCGAAGAGCGCCCGCTCCACCAGGAAGGCGTCCAGGAGGCGGCGGAACTCCTCGGGACGCGAGGGGAGCCAGCTGACCCGGCCGGCTTCCTCGAGGTAGGCCCGGAGGTAGGCGGCGACCGACGCCCGGTACCAGCTCTCCGCCCGCGGCGCCAGCTCCGCGCGCCCCTCCGTCGCCATGCGGCTGGCGAAGTGGAAGGAGCGGAGCATGGAGGCGACGTCGCGGAGCGGCGACTGCTTGAGGCGGCGCTCGGTCAGGGAGCGGGCCGGGTTCCCCTCCAGGTTGAGGACGGTGTAGTCGTCCTCGCCCTCGCCCAGCAGGAACTGGCCGAGGTGAAGGTCGCCGTGGCAGCGGATCCGCTCCGCGCTCAGCCGCTCCTCGGTCAGCGCCTGGAGCCGGCGGAGGAGGTCGCTCTCGCGCGCGATCAGCCGCTCCGACCGGCCTCGCCGCTCCTCGGGGAGCGCGGCCAGCTCGGCGCGGAGGCGGCCGAAGACCTCGCCCAGGAGGCCGCGCATCGACTCGTAGAGGGCGCGCTGGACGAAGGGCGTGAAGGGCTCCGGCCGGAAGTCGGCCTCCGTCGCCCGGAGGCCGGTCCGGGTGCCGCGGCCTCCCGCCGGCCCCGGCACGAGGAAGCGATGGAGCTCGGCCGTCGCCCGCCCCAGCTTCCGGGCGACGGCCAGCCACGCCTCCAGCGGGGCCGGGTCGTCGGACGCACCGGCCTCCGCCCCACCCGCCAGCCAGCCGGCCAGTGACCGCTGGGCCAGCGACCAGGCGTCGCCCTGGTAGGGGACGAAGCCCTCCAGGATGCCGACCAGGGTGGGCTCGCCGCGGTCGGGCCGGTACTCCAGGCTGCCTGCGAGCGGGCGGATGTGGCGGTAGCGCCGGGCGGTCAGCCAGTCCGCCAGCTCCAGCACCGGGTGGCGCCCCGGCTCCAGCCGCCGGAAGAGCCGGAGGAAGAGCCGCTCGTCATAGGCGACGAGGCTGGTCCCGTTGCCGTGGCGGAGCATGGTGGGCTCCCGCCGCTCCGGCGCCTCCCGCCGCAGGAAGGGGGCGGGCCGCGCCACCAGGGCGCCGCGCGCCCCGCGGAAGCGCCGCCGGTGGTGGAGCGCCTCCACCAGCCGCCGCCGGAAGGAGGGCAGCTCCAGCGCGTCGACCAGCAGCCCCCGCCAGGGCGGCGCCGCGGGCGAGCGGCCGATGCTCACCCGCGCCAGCGGCTCTCCCACCCCCGCCGCCTCTTCGCCCCGCTCCTCCACCAGCGCCAGCGGCACCGCCAGCAGCAACGGCTCGGCGTTGGTGAACTGGGCGCGCAGGAAGACGAACCAGGCGGGCGGCTCCTCCTCCCCGGCGGGGATCACTTCCTGGAGGGTCACCGCCTGGAGCCGCGCCCTGACCGGTGTGCCGGCCGCGCTGAAGGGCCCCATCTCGGTCCGCGGGAACCACGGTTGCCCGTCCAGCCAGCGCGCGAGGCGGAGCTCGAGGCGCTCCGCCGTCCGCCCGCGGAAGAGCTCGCCGGCGCTCTCCAGCTGGAAGAGCGGGCGCTCCTCCAGGCCGTCGGGCCGCTCGCCCAGGAGGGTGAGAAGCGCGGGATCGGGCTCCAGCGCGAACCAGTAGAACTCGTGAGGGCCCAGCGTCAGCGGGTAGGCCGCCTCGCCCACGCGGGGGAAGGGGGACCGGCCGAAGAGCTCCACGGGCACCCGGCCCTGGTAGGAGCGGAGGTCCAGCTCCGCGTACTGGGCGAAGCGCGAGAGGTTGGCGACCACCAGCACCGCCTCCTCGCCCAGGCGGCGGACGAAGGCGAGGACGTGCCGGTTCTCGGTGGAGACCGGCTCCAGCCGGCCGCGGCCGAAGGCGCGGGCGCGCGCGCGCAGGGCGATCAGCCGCCGGACCCACATCAGGAGCGAGTGGGGGTTCTGCCGCTGCGCCGCCACGTTGACCGCCTCGTAATGGTATTCGGGATCGGTGATGACGGGCAGCAGGAGGCTCTGGGGGTTGGCGCGGGAGAAGCCGGCGTTGCGGTCGGCGCTCCACTGCATGGGGGTGCGCACGCTGTTCCGGTCGCCCAGGTAGACGTTGTCGCCCATGCCGATCTCGTCGCCGTAGTAGAGGACGGGCGTACCCGGCAGCGAGAAGAGGAGCCCGTACATCAGTTCGATGCGCCGCCGGCTGTTGCCCAGGAGCGGCGCCAGGCGCCGCCGGATGCCCAGGTTGACGCGGGCGCGGGGTTCCTGGGCGTAGGCGCGGACCATGTACTCCCGCTCTTCCTCGGTCACCGTCTCCAGCGTCAGCTCGTCGTGGTTCCTCAGGAAGAGCGCCCACTGCGCCCCCTCGGGCAGCGGCGGCGTCCGGCGCAGCACGTCCACCACCGGCGCCCGGTCCTCCATGCGCAGCGCCATGAAGAGGCGCGGCATGAGCGGGAAGTGGAAGGCCATGTGGCACTCGTCCCCCTGGCCGAAGTAGGCGGCCGCCTCCTCGGGCCAGAGGTTGGCCTCCGCCAGGAGGATCCGCCCCGCCGCCCGCCCCTCGATGTGGCGGCGCAGCTCCTTCAGCCAGGCGTGAGTCTCGGGCAGGTTCTCGCAGCTGGTCCCCTCGCGCTCGAAAAGGTAGGGGACCGCGTCCAGGCGGAATCCGTCCACCCCCCGGTCGAGCCAGAAGTCGACCACGCCCAGCATCGCCTTGCGCACGTGCGGGCTGTCGTAGTTGAGGTCCGGCTGGTGCGCGTAGAAGCGGTGCCAGTAGTAGGCGTGGGCCAGCGGGTCCCAGGTCCAGTTGGAGGGCTCGAAGTCCTGGAAGATCACCCGCGCCTCGCGGAAGCGGTCGGGTGTCTCGCTCCAGACGTAGAACTCCCGTTCGGCCGAGCCGGGGGCGGCGCGCCGGGCGCGCTGGAACCAGGGGTGCTGGTCCGAGGTGTGGTTGAGGACCAGGTCGACGATGACGCGGATGCCGCGGCGGTGCGCCTCGCGGGTGAAGCGCTCGAAGTCCCGGAGCGTGCCCAGGCGGGGGTCGACGCCGGTGTAGTCGGCCACGTCGTAGCCCCCGTCCTTCCACGGGGACGGGAAGAAGGGCAGGAGCCAGACCGCGGTCACCCCCAGGTCCTGAAGGTAGTCGAGCTTCTCCGTCAGCCCCCGGAAGTCGCCGATGCCGTCCCCGTCCGCATCGCAGAAGGAGCGGACGTCCAGTTCGTAGATGACCGCGTCCCGGTACCACTGGGGATCGTCCGCTTCCGGCAGGAAGCCGCGCGTCCTCCGAGCCATCCTCCACCCCCGCCGAGCCTGAAGTATAGCGCCGCGGGCGGCGGGCCAGCACCGTCTCCCGGCCCGCCGTCCCGGCCTCCCCGGCTTTCAGGGAGCCTCCCCGGGGGTCGCTCCCGCGGCGGGTTTCCGCCCCCCCGGCCGGGCCTGCGCCCGTCCCGTCCCCGCCTCGCCGCGGGCGGTCCTCCGCCTCCCCTCCGGGGGGCTGGCAGGCTGGATCCGGTACCGCTCCAGCACCGTCTCGACGAAGGCGCGGACCGCGGCCGACTGCCGCCGCTGGCGGAGGAGGGCGAGGGTGGTCGTCCGGCGTAGCTCGGGGAAGCCCTCCACCTGAAGCTGAACCAGCCGCCCGCTCCGCAGGGCGTCCTCCACCGTGCTGGCAGGAAGCAGGCCCACCCCCAGTCCCAGCTCCGTCATCACCCGCACCGCCTCGTGGTTGTCGAACTCCATCACCACCCGGGGCAGGATGCCCAGGGCATCCATGGTGCTGTCCACCAGGGCGCGGAAGCGGGAGCCGGCCTTGTGCGTGATCAGGGCCAGCCGCGGCAGATCCCGCAGGGTGAGCGGCTCGGGCAGCTGCCGGGCGAGGCGCGGCTGGGCGACGAAGCAGATGGGGTCGTCGAAGAGGGGGTAGCTCTCGATGCGCGGGTCGTTGACCGGCGTGGTCACCAGGGCCACGTCGATCTCGCGGTTGAGGAGCCGGTCGACGGTCTCGCGGATGGCCGCGATCAGGACCTGGATGCGGACCTCGGGGTAGCGACCGGTGTAGAGCTGGAGGAGCTCGGCCAGGGTCGTGGGGACCAGCGTCTCCACGCAGCCCACGGAGACCTGGCCGTGGTGGGGCGAGCGCAGCTCCTCCACCCGCTGGCGGTACTCCTCGATCGTCTCCGAGACGCGGACCGCGCACTCGTAGACCAGCTGACCCGCCTCGGTCAGGTGGGGGTGGGCGTGACCCCGGTCGATGAGAAGGGCGCCGAACTCCCTCTCCAGCGCCGCCACCTGGCGTGTGACGGTCGACTGGGTGACGTGCAACGCCTCGGCTGCTGCGGTGAACGAGTGGCGCTCGACGACCTGGCGGAAGGTGAGAAGGTGCTGGAGCAGCAGCGGCATCGCTTCCCCCGCGGAGGTAGTGATGCGCCGTCGCCTCCCCCGGTATGCGCCCGGCGCATGGGACGGTTGCAAACTCTTCATTGGGATTATACCGGCGCGGAGCCTATTCTTAGAGACGAAAGAAGCGCACTCCATCGCGAGGTGAGTGGGAATGGCCGCATCGCCACGCGTCTTCGCGTGGAAGATCGGCGGGGACCAGGGCGAGGGGATCGATTCGACGGGGACGATCCTGGCCACGGTCCTCGCACGGGCGGGATACTGGATCTACGGGTACAAGTGGTTCTCCTCGCGCATCAAGGGCGGTCACACCAACTTCAAGATCCGGATCTCGGACCGGCCGGTGAACGGGGCCAGCTCGGACACCCACGTCCTGGTTGCGCTCACCCAGGAGGCCATCGACAAGAACATCGACGAGGTGCTGCCGGGCGGCGTGGTCCTGGCAGACGAGGCCTTCCAGGCCCGACTGCCCGAGACGGCGCCTGCCGGCGTCCGATTGGTGACGATCCCGCTCAGCGAGATCGCCAAGCAGGCGGGCGGCGTGCTGATGCGGAACATGGTGGCGCTGGGGGCCAGCGTCTACCTGATGGGCCTCGAACTGGGGCCCTTCCACGAGTTCGTCCGGCGCCGCTGGGGCTCCAAGGGCGAAGCGGTGGTCCAGTCCAACTTCAAGGCGCTGGAGCAGGGCTACGCTTTCGCACAGGAACACCTTCCGGGCGAGCCCTTCCGGCTTCCGCCGGCCGACGGCAGGCCCAAGCTGACGCTCACGGGCAACCAGGCGCTCGCCCTGGGCGCCGTGGCGGCCGGCTGCCGGATCATGGCCGGCTACCCCATCACGCCGGCCACCAGCGTCATGGAGACGCTGGCGGGGATGCTGCCCAAGTTCGGCGGCGCCGTGGTCCAGATGGAGGACGAGCTGGCCGCCGTCCACGTGGTGGCGGGTGCCGGCTATGCCGGCGCCCGGGCCATGACCGCCACCTCGGGTCCCGGCATCTCGCTGATGCAGGAGGGGATCGGGCTCCTGAGCATGACGGAGACGCCCTCGGTGATCGTCGACGTCCAGCGGGCAGGCCCCTCCACCGGCGAGCCGACCAAGGTGGAGCAGTCCGACCTGCTCGCCCTGGTGCATGGCGGCCACGGCGAGGGCCCGCGCATCGTGATCGTTCCCTCCTCGGTGGAAGAGTGCTTCCGCGACGGCGCCGAGGCCTTCAACCTCGCCGAGCGCTTCCAGTGCCCGGTGATCATCGCCTCGGACCTGGCGCTGGGCGAGTTCACCTACACGGCGGAGGACCTGCCGCTCGACCAGGTGCGCATCGAGAGGGGCGCCCTGGTCGACGCCGGGGAGTTGAGGAGGCTCGGAGAGAGGCGCTTCCAACGCTACGCCTTCACCCCGACCGGCGTCTCGCCGCGGAGCATCCCCGGCCAGCCCGACGGCCAGTTCCTGGCGACCGGTTCCGAGCACAACGTCTTCGGCCATGTGACCGAGGATCCGGGGAACCGCACCCGGATGATGGAGAAGCGGTGGAAGAAGATGGAGTCCGTCGACTTCCCCGCCTTCACCTACGAGGGACCGGAGCGGCCGGACGCGGTGGTGATCGGCCTCGGCTACACCCGCGGCGTCATCGAGGAGGCGCTGGAGGCGCTCCGGGCACACGGCGCCAGCGTCGGCCACCTGCACCTCCGGCGCCTCAGCCCGTTCCCGGCGAAGGAGCTGCGGGAGCGGCTGGCGGGTCTGCCCTTCGCCTTCGTGGTCGAGCAGAACGCCACCGGCGAGCTGCGCTTCCTTCTGGAGGCGCATGACGCCGTCCCGGCGGGCGTGGTGGTCGGCGAGGTGCACAAGGCGGACGGGCGTCCCTTCGTTCCGGAGGAGATCGCCAGGCCCGTGGCGGAACGGCTGGGCGTGCACGGCGACCTGGAGGGCTGGTTGCGTGCCGGTGACCGGGTGGCGCCGGTACAGGAGGCGGTGCGCTGATGGCTACGCTGGAAGCCTTCAAGACCGACGAGAAGGCCTGGTGGTGCCCGGGCTGCGGCGACTTCGGCGTCCTCTCGGCGCTGCAGAAGGCGCTGGCCGACCTGGACCTGGAGCCGGAGAAGGTGGCCCTGGTGGCCGGCATCGGCTGCTCGGGCAAGATCGGCAACTACATCAACTCCTACAACCTGCACGTGACGCACGGGCGGACGCTGCCCGCGGCGCTCGGCGTCAAGCTGGCCAACCCGTCGCTGACGGTGATCGCCGCCGGCGGCGACGGCGACGCCTTCGCCATCGGCATGAGCCACTTCGCCCATGCGGTCCGGCGGAACCCGGACATCACGTACATCGTGATGGACAACCACATCTACGGCCTGACCAAGGGGCAGAACTCTCCCACCAGCGACCCGGGCGCCAAGAGCAAGGCGACCCCGTGGGGCAACGTGGAGCAGCCCGTCCGGCCCCTCTCCCTCGCGCTCAGCGCCGGCGCCACCTTCGTGGCGCAGGGCTTCTCCGGCAACCCGCGGCAGCTGACCGCGATCATCGAGGAAGCCATCCGGCACAAGGGCTTCAGCTATGTCAACGCCATCAGCCCCTGCGTCACCTTCAACCGGGTCAACACCTACGACTTCTACCGGAAGTCGCTGGTCAACCTGGAGGAGGATCCGGAGTACAGGACGAACGATCGGGCTTGGGCGCTGCGGAAGCTCCTGGAGACCGACGAGCTGGTGACGGGCATCATCTACCGGGACGACGAGACGCTCTCCTTCGAGGAGCGGCTGCCCGGCTTCCTGGAGGCGAAGCCGGCGGCGCAGCGGACGCTGGAGGAGCTGGAGGCCGAGAAGGCGCGGGTCCGCCAGCTGATCGAGAGCTACCGCTGAGCGGAGCCGTCCGGTCGGCAGCCGGCAGTACGGGGGGAGCGGCCGCGGGGCCGCTCCCCTTCCGTCGGGACGGCCCGGTTTGCCCGCGCTCCGGGCGGTGGGGTATGAAGGTATCGCTGCGATCCGTCGAGGAGGGGAGTGGTGGAGCCTGGAAAGGTTCCGCGAGACCGACCTGGTGGACTTCGAGTTTGTCGGCGACGCCCAGATCGCACCGGAGGGCGCCGTCGTCGCCTATGTGCAGACGGTGGTGGACAAGGAAGAGAACCGCTACCGCTCCCGCATCTTCCGCCTTCCGTTCGAGGGCGAGGGGGAGGAAGGCGAGGCGGAACCGATGACGACCGGCCCGGGCCGCGACTTCCACCCCCGCTGGTCGCCCGACGGGCGCTGGCTGGCCTTCCTCTCCGACCGCGAGGCGGCGAAGGGGAAGGATGCCGGCCTGGACGCGGAGGGCCGCCCGCTCCAAGCCCTGGGGGTGCAGCTCTACCTGATGCCGGCGACGGGGGGTGAGGCGCTCCGCGTCACCGACCTGCGCGGCGGCGTCGAGGGCTTCGTGTGGGCGCCGGACGGCCGGCGTGTGGCCTTTGTCGCGCGGGTGCCGCTGGCCGGGCCCCGCTTCCTGGACGAGAAGGCGGCCGACGACGACGAGCTGGACGAGAACGAGCGCCTCTTCCGCAGGTTCAACGCCGACGTGAAGCACCACACCCGGGCGCGCTACCGGGAGGACGGCGTCGGCTACCTGGAGGATCGCTTCCTCCAGGTCTTCGTCCTGGACGTGGTCGCCGCCCGGCAGGCGGTGGCGAGGGGAGAGCCGCGCCCGCGGCCGCTCCAGCTGACCGGGGGGCCCTACGACCACGCCATGCCGGCCTGGTCGCCCGACGGCTCGACCGTGGCCGTCTCCGCCGCCCGGGTGGAGCGTTCCGACCTGGCCCGCTTCACCGACATCTGGCTCTTCCCCGCCGACGGCCAGGGCGAGCCGAGGAAGCTGACGCCCTCCCGCGGCATCTGCACCTCTCCCGCCTTCGCCCCGGACGGGCGCACCCTTGCCTACCTGGGCCACGAGCGGGAGCAGGGCTGGTACACCGACGTGCAGCTCGTCCTGATCGACCTGGAGGCCGCCCGCCGCGGCGCGACGGACGAGGAGGTGCGCCGCTCGCTGACGCGGGGGTTCGCCCGCTCGCTGGAGGACGCCTCGGTGGTCGACATGCGCTTCGCAGGCGAGGGCTTCCGGCCCACCTGGAGCGCCGACGGCCGGCAGGTGCTTCTCCTCGCCTCCGCCAACGGGACCACCCACCTCTTCCGCGTCGACGTGGCGGGGGCGCTGGAAAGCGGCTCCGGGGCCCGGGTGGAGCGGCTGACCACGGGCGACCTGGTCGCCTTCGACGGCAGCTTCGACCCCCGCAGCGGGCGGGTGGCGCTCTCGGTGGGGACGGCGGAGAACCCCAACGACATCTACGTAGGCGACCTGCGGGAGTTCCGGCCGCTCGCCGCCGGGCCCGGCGCCGAGGCGCTGGAGCGGTTGCTGGCGGCGCCGCCCGAGGCGGGGGGCGGGCTGCCGCTGCGGCGCCGGACGCACACTTCCAGCCGGCTCCTCCAGCGCCGGGCGACGGTACTGCCCGAGCGCTTCACCTTCCGCTCGCCCGGAGGGCCTGAGCTCGACGGCTGGCTGATCCGGCCGCTCGGCTGGCGGGAGGGCGAGCGCTACCCCGCCGTGGTGGAGGTCCACGGCGGGCCGCAGATGATGTACACGAGCGAGTTCTTCTTCGAGTTCCAGGTGCTGGCGTCGGCGGGCTTCGCCGTCCTCTACGCCAACCCGCGCGGCAGCCAGGGCTACGGCGAGGCGTTCACCGCCGACATCCGCGGCCACTGGGGCGAGCACGACTACGCCGACGTGATGGCGCTGGTGGACGCGGCGCTGGAGCGCTACCCCTGGATCGACCCGGAGCGGCTGGGCATCGCCGGCGGCAGCTACGGCGGCTTCATGACCAGCTGGGTGGTCGGGCACACCGACCGCTTCCGCGCGGCGGTCTCCATGCGAGCGCTCAACAACATGCAGAGCTTCTTCGGCACCTCCGACGGGGGTTACCACTGGGATGAGGTCTTCGGCGGCAAGCCCTGGGAGGTGCCCGACCGCTACGATGCCCAGTCGCCCATCACCTACGTGGGGCGCGTCCGTACGCCCACCCTGGTCCTCCACAGCGAGGAGGACTACCGCTGCCCGCTGGAGCAGGGGCAGCAGATGTTCGCCTCGCTGCAGGTGCAGGGGGTGGAGAGCGAGATGTTCCAGTATCCCGGCGAGAGCCACGGCCTCAGCCGGCAGGGGAGGCCGTGGCACCGCGTCCACCGCCTGAGGGCGATCCGGGAGTGGTTCGAACGCCACCTTCAGCGGGGCGCGCAACCGGAGCCGCAGCCGGCGCGGAGCCGGCGCTGAGCAGGGGGTCGGCCCGGCCGGCGCGGCCGACTCGGCCGGCCGGGCCGCCGGATCCCGGGGAGGTGAGCCGGGAATGCGCGTGGTGGTGGGTGCACGGAGCTTCGGCGACCTCTTCGAACGGCTGCCGCGGCTGCTCCCGGGCACGGAGGTGCTGCCCAGCGAGCCCGGGCGCCTGGCCGAGACGCTGAGGCGGGTGGGCGGGGCTGACGTCATCGTCCCGGGCATGTCGCCGGTGGACGAGGCGGTGCTGGAGCAGGCCCCGGGCGTGCGGCTGGTGCAGCAGTGGGGGGCGGGTCTGGACACGGTGGACATCGACGCGTGCAGCCGGCGCGGCGTGCCGGTGGCCAACGTGCCCTCCGCCGGCACCGGCAACGCCGAGTCGGTGGCCGAGTGGGCGCTCCTGGGGGCGCTGGCGGTCTCCCGGCGCATCGAGGAAGCGCGCCGCAACCTGGACGGGGGTTCGGCCACCTGGGGTCGGCCGGTGGGCCGGCTGCTGATGGGGAAGGCGGCGCTGGTGGTCGGCCTGGGCGGGATCGGACAGCTCCTGGCCCCGCGCCTGCGCGCGCTGGGGATGCACGTCTGGGCGGTCCGCCGGCGCGGGATGGGGGAGGACGGCGCCGCCCTGGTGGCGCGTCTGGGTCTGGAGGGGCTGGGCGGTCCCGCCGACCTGCCGGATCTCCTGCCGCGGATGGATGCCCTTTTCCTCTGCCTGCCGCTGGGGCCGGAGAGCTACCACCTGATCGACGGGAAGATGCTGGCGCGCATGAAGCCGGGTGCCGTCCTGGTCAACGCGGGGCGCGGCGGGCTGGTCGACGGCGCGGCGCTGGCCGAGGCGCTGCACGCGGGCCGGCTGGGGGGAGCCGCCCTCGACGTCTTCGAGCGCGAGCCGCTGCCGGCGGACGATCCGCTCCGCAGCGCGCCCAACCTCTTCCTGACGCCGCACATCGCCGGCGTCACGGAGGAGTCCTACGCCGGCATCGGCGCCGCGGTCGCCGAGAACCTGCGGCGGGTGGAGCAGGGACTGCCCCCGCTCCACTGCGTCAACGCGGCCGCGCTCACGCGGCGCTCCTCGGCCGCAGGCGGAAGGCCCGCCTGAGCGAGAAGGGCTGCTGGACCAGCAGGTTCTCCTGGTAGACGCGGGCGGCCCAGCGGATCAGGAGCCAGAGGGCCGCCAGGTTGATGGCCAGGCCCAGGAAGGGCTCCCAGATGGGGACCGGCAGCGTCAGCACGCGGAGGAACATGATCATCGGCGTCAGGAAGGGCACGAAGGAGCCGATGGTGGCCACCCGGCTCTCCGGCGAGACCACCGCGAAGATGGCGACGAAGTAGGCCACCATCATCAGCATGGAGGGGAGGCCCGCCGCGTTCTGGGCTTCCTCCGTCCGGCTGACCATGGCGCCCATGGCCGCATAGAGCGCCGAGTACATCAGGAACCCCACCAGGAAGAAGACCACCATCCAGGCCCAGGCGCCCACCGGAATGGTGGAGAGCTTCAGCTCGCCCCCCGCCTGGAGCGCCCCCGGCAGAAGGCCGGAGGGAAGACCGCGGAGCAGCGCCACGCCCAGCCCCACCAGCATCATGAGGAGGAACTGGAGGAGGCCGGCGGCGCCCAGCCCGGCCAGCTTGGAGAGGAGGATGGTGGCCGGGCGGGTGGCCACCAGGAGGACCTCCGCGATGCGCGAGGTCTTCTCCGTGGTGACGCTGTACAGCATCATCGAGCCGTACATGGCCAGGGCGACGTAGAGGAAGATCATCAGGAAGTAGCCCAGCCCCTGCGTCACCAGGAAGTCGGCAGGCCTGCTCTTCGGCTCCAGCGCCACCTGCCGGATGACCAGCGGGGACATCGCCGCCTGGAAGGCCGCGGGGCTGATCCCGGCCCGCTCCAGGCGCAGGGGGAGCGAGGCCTGGCTCAGGGCTGCGGAGAGGACGGCCACCGCCTGCTCGGCCCGGTCTTTGGAGATGTACCGGGCGGAGACCGCCTCCGGTCCGGCGCTCGGCCGGAGCCAGAGCACGCCGGAGACCCTTCCCGCCCGCACCGCCTGCTCCACGGCGGCCTGGTCGGCGGGGCCCCGCCAGGGCTGGAGCGCCAGCCGTCCCGCCGAGGGTTGCGCCTTGACCGCCTGTTCCAGCGCCGGCGCCAGCCCGGTCCCCTGGTCGAGGACGGCCACCCGGCTGGTGCCCATGCTGCCCAGCCAGTCCATCAAGGCCGGCAGGAAGGCCAGCGCCACCACCAGCACCAGCGCCACGACGGTGGTCACCTTGTAGCCGGTGGAGCCCGCCATCTGCCGGAACTCGCGCTGCGTCAGGACCCAGAACTGGTTCACGCGCCCGCCTCCTTTCCCCGGCGGACCCCTGCCCGCGCGGGCGCCGGGGCCGGGGACTCCCCGGGCTCCGCCTGCAGGCTCTCCACCCGGTCGATGTAGATCCGCTCCAGGCTCGGCAGGCCGATCTCGAAGCGGAGCGGCGTGCCGAAGGTCCGAATCCGGTCCAGGAGCGGGCCCGGTTCCACCGGGCGCCCCGGCTCCAGCAGGTACTCCCAGTAGTCGACGCCCCGCCGGGAGACCGACAGGCCGAGCTCCCGGGCGACCGCCTCGTAGAGCGCGCGCCCCCGCCCGCCCTGCACCGGCTCGCCGTCCTCGCCCGCCTCGGCGAAGGCGAGCCGCAGCGTCCGGCGCCCGTCGGCCTCCTTCACCCGGCGGACGGGGCCGGCCAGGACGGCGCGGCCCGCGGCGATCAGGCAGACGCCCTCGCAGAGCTCCTCCACGTGCTCCATGCGGTGGCTGGAGAAGAGGAGCGTCCGCCCTGCCGCCACCTGCTCGCGGATGACCGACTTCAGCAGGTCCACGTTGACCGGGTCGAGACCGCTGAAGGGCTCGTCCAGGATGATCAGCTCCGGCTCGTGGAGGAGGGCCGTCGCGAGCTGCGCCTTCTGGGCGTTCCCCTTGGAGAGCGTCTGGGCGGGTTTGTTCGCCCACGGCTCCAGTCCCAGCCGCTCGATCCAGGCGTCGGCGCGGCGCTGGGCCTCGCCGGGGGGGAGACCGGCCAGCCGGCCGAAGAAGGCCAGCTGTTCCCGCACCGGCATGCGCGGGTAGAGGCCGTGCTCCTCGGGCAGGTAGCCGAAGGAACGGCGGGGAAGCTCCCTGGCGGGTCGCCCCAGAAAGAGGACCCGGCCGGCGTCGGGCTCGAGGATGTTCAGGATCATGCGCAGGGTGGTGGTCTTCCCCGCGCCGTTGGGCCCGATGACCCCGAAGGCGGTTCCGGCGCGCACCTGGAAGGAGACGTCGAGGACGGCCCTCACCGGGCCGAAGGACTTGGAGAGCCCCTCCAGCTCCAGGACGGGGAGTGCGGACAGGCTTCCCGGCAAACGGGTTCCTCCTTCCACGCCGCCAGCGACGTGGCCCGCACCGCGGGCGGCCGCTCCTACGCGCTGACGAACGGGTTGTCGCGGATCCAGAAGCGCCAGGGCCGCTCCCGCCACGCACCGGCGTAGTCGACGCCCACCCGCGGCCCCGTGGCGATCCGGCCGGGCGGGAGCGGCGCCTCGCCGCGGTGGATCCGGAGCGGCGAGGACGGCTCCCAGAGAGGAAGCCCGTACGCTTCGCCCGTGATGCCCAAGGCCTGGCAGAGCCGGGCCGGGCCGGCGGTCAGAAGGCGGGATGCCCGTTCGGGCCGCCTCGACTCTACCAGACGCTCCGCCGCAGGAGAAGAATGGCAGTGGAAGGTTTCGTTAAGACGAGCCGGCGCGGCGCCGACCTCGGGCTGCGGTCCCCGCAGACGCGCCGGGCGGCTCCGGCGGCGGCGCATCAGCTCCAGGCCGCAGAGCGGCTCGAGCGCCCGGACCAGGATCGCCTCCGGCTTCCCGCCCGGGCCGGCGACCACGTTGAAGCACCAGTGCATGCCGTAGATGGCGAAGACGTACGTCCGCCCCGGCGGGCCGTACATCACCTCGGTCCGCGCGGTCCGGCGGCCGCCCCACGAGTGGGCGGCCCGGTCCTCGGGCCCGGCGTAGGCCTCCACCTCGACGATCCGGCCGCAGGTGCAGCCCTCGGGGCCGTCATGGACCAGGACGGCACCCAGCAGCTCCGGCGCCACCTCCACGGCCGGGCGGTCGTAGAAGCCCTGGGGGAGGAGCGGGCCCGGAATCCGCTGCGGCTCCTTCGCAGACGATTCGACCACCGGTTTCACCTGCCGCCGCGAAACCTCTCGCCGCCGGGGACGTCTTCCTCCAAGGGTGGCCGCCTGCGGGCCGCTCCACGCGCGGGGAGTCGGCGTCCGGCTGCAGAAAGGCATGGAGGGGGTTCTTCCTTGCGCTTCGATCCACCTTTCCGGGGCGGCCGGCGCCGGTCGCCGGAACGAGGGCGCGGGCCCGCCCTCGCCCTCCTGCTCGTGCTGCTCCTCTCCGCGCTGCCGGCTCTGGAGGGCTGTCAGCTCTTCTCGAAGCCGGCGGGGGAGGCGATGGCGCCCCAGCGGGAGCGTCCGGCCGGCAGCCGCGTGGGAGGCGGCTCCGGGAGCGAGTCCGCGGCCCCGGCCGTGGGGGAGCACCTGCCCGCGCCACCCCGGGAGGTGCGCGGGATCTACCTTTCCGGCTACACCGCCGGCGACCCGGGCCGGGTGGCCGAGCTCCTGCGCACCATGAGGGCGAACGGGCTGAACGCGGTGGTGATCGACGTCAAGGACGACTCCGGGTGGCTCAGCTTCCCCCTGCCCGGTACCGCAGCGCAGGAGCTGGGCACGGCCCGGAACAAGATCGGCGACGTGGCCGGACTTCTCCGCCTGCTCCACCGGAACGGGATCTACGTGATCGGCCGGGTGGTGGCCTTCGCCGATCCGCTGGCTGCCGCCCGGCGGCCCGAGTGGGCGATCCGGGCGGGCGACCGGCTCTGGACCGACGACCAGGGCCGCGCCTGGCTCAGCCTCTGGAGCCGGGGAGCCTGGGATTACAACATCCAGATCGGCGTCGCCGCCGCCCGGCTCGGCTTCGACGAGATCCAGTACGACTTCGTCCGCCTGCCGGCGCAGGCGATCCCGGAGCTGCACGACGCCGGGCGCGCCGGGGAGCGGGTGGCGCGGGTGGTGGGCTTCCTGAAGGCGGCGCGGGAGGCGATCGGTCGTGCCGCGGGGGTGCCGGTCTCCGCCGACGTGGTGGGGATCAGCCCGCTGGTCCGGGGCGACAGCCTGATCGGGCAGAGCTACCCGGAGGTTGCGGCGGCCGTGGACGTCGTCTCGCCCATGATCTACCCCTCCCTCTACGGGCGGGGGCAGCTCGGCATGGCCGATCCCAGCGCCCGGCCCTACGACGTGGTCTGGCAGACCCTGGCGGCGGCCGAGGCGCGCACGGCCGACCTGCCGCGGGCGGCGATCCGCCCGTGGATCCAGGACTTCACCTTGGGCCCCACCGTCTACGGCGCCCGGGAAGTGGAGGGGGAGCTGAGGGCGCTGGCGGCGGCGGGGATCCGCTCCTTCCTGCTCTGGAACGCGGAGAGCCGGTACAGCCCGGGCGTCGACTTCTCCGTCCTCGACAAGACCCCCGAGAAGGCGCCCGCGCCGGTCTGGTCGCCCGCGCTCTACGGCCTCCTGCCTTCGCGCATCCCGGTGGAGCTTCCCTCGGCGGTGCCGCCGCCGCCGGCGGGGATGGCGACGTCGGTTCGGGTGAACGCCACCGCAGGCGGTTACTCGGTCGAGCTGTGGGCGACCCCCCGGCCGCTGCCCGCCGACGACCCCCGCATCGCCCGGGGGCGGCTCCTGCTGGTGGTGGGGGCGGCCGCCCAGTCGGCCGCCCTGGCGCCGCGGCCGGCGCCCGGTGCGAAGCCCGAGACGCTCCGGCTGGCCTCGGGCATGCCGGCGGAGCTGGCCCCCTCCGGCGGCGGCGTGGTCCTGCGCTGGGCCGGGCCGAGGCGCATCGCCTGGGTCTGGGCGCCCGACAGGGCCACCGCGCTGGCGGCGGCCGACTCGCTCCGGGCCGTGCCGCTTCTCTCGGGCCGGTAGCGGACCGCTGCCCGGTCCGGTCGCACCGGCGCGCGGCTGCCGGTCACGGCAGGCCGAGGTGCTGCCGCAGGAAGCCGAACGCCACCTGCAGGTCGCCGCCCAGGGCGGTGGCCAGCATGCCCAGCGCCTCGACCAGCACCGTCTCCAGCGAGGGATGGGTGAGAAAGAGGAGGGCGCCGTACTCCACCACCGCCGCGGCGAGGGCGGTGCGGACCAGCCGGGTGGTGGCTTCCTGGGGGCGGAAGCGGCGGACGGCCAGGAGGACGCCCGGCGCCGCGCCCAGCCAGGCCAGACGGCGGAGCTCGCCGGCGGGGAGGCGGCGCCCCCGCAGGAGCAGGGCGGCCGCCAGCCCCGCCATGCCCGCCCCGGGACGGCGCTGCGCCTCCAGGGCCAGGCGCCCGTACGCCCACAGGTTGACCGCCAGCAGGTAGAGGTAGAGAAGCCGGAAGATCACGGGGCGTCCCCGCCCGCCGGGCCGGCCAGTCGCTCCACCGCGGACGCGGACTTCAGCCCGCTGCCCGTGAGCACGGCGACCACCGGCTCGCCCTCCGGGATCCGCCCCTGGTGGCGGAGGCGGAGCACGCCGGCCAGGGCGGCGGCCGCGGTGGGCTCGACCAGGAGGCCGCGGGCCAGGAGCCGGCGGAGCGCGTGCGCCAGCTCCCCGTCGGTCACCGTGACGGCGCCGCCGCCCCGCCGGAGATGGCGGAGGATCTCGGCGCCGCGGACCGGCCGGGCGCCGGCGATGCCCTCGGCCGCCGTCGGCCCGCGCGGGGCCGCCAGGATCGCCTCGCTGGGGGCATCCAGACCGGCCTCCAGCGCGCGGACCAGGGGGGCGTCACCGTCGGCCTGGACCGCCCAGATGGCGGGCCGTGCCGCCAGACGGCCCTCTGCCAGCGCGGGGCCAGCGCGGCGCTCCAGCGCCTCCCAGCTCCGCCCCAGCGCCAGCACCAGGCTTCCATGACCGGCGGGCACCACCACGTGCCAACGTCCGCCCGGCTCCACCAGCGAGGCCACCTCCTCCGCCAGCTCGAAGCCGAGGGAGAGAAGGCCGGCCAGGAAGGCCGGGTGCCAGTTGTGGCTCGCGTAGAGACCGGGCGCCTCCCCGGACTCGGCGGCGCGACGGGCGGCGCCGCGCCCGCCCCGTTGCCGGTGGATCTCCGCGCCGAAGAGGCGGAGCTGCGCGAGCTTCCCCTCGGAGCTCTCCGCGGGCACGTAGACGTGACAGCGGAGGCCGGCCCGTGCCGCGTAGGCGGCCAGCGCCACGCCGGCGTTGCCCGAGGAGTCGTCCCGCACCTCGCGCGCCCCTTGCGCCCTCAGGTAGCTGACCAGGAAGGCGGCGCCCCGATCCTTGAAGGAACCGGTGGGCTGGAGGAAGTCCAGCTTCAACCAGATCCCCGCTTCCTCCGGTCCGGCCGGCGGCGCGGCGGGCGCGGCAGCCAGCGGAGCCAGCGGAACCAGCGGGCTCTCGCCCTCTCCCAGCGTCACCCGCGCCTCGGCGGGGACGGCGGGGAGGAGCGGCTCCCAGCGCCAGATGCTCCGCTCCCAGGGCCAGCGCTCCCCGGCTCCGGGCGGCGGCTCCAGGCGGACCGGCCCCCACGGCGAACCGGGGACCGCCGCCAGCTCGAGCGGGCCGCCGCAGCGGGGGCAGCGCCAGGCGGCCGGCGGCGGTTCCCCGCCGCAAGCCGGGCAGCGGAGCGGGGCCAGGCCGGGAAGCGCGTTCGGGGCGCTCACACCGCCTCGCCGCGCTCGAGCCGGAGCAGGCGCCGTTTCAGCTCCAGTCCGCCGCCGTAGCCTCCCAGGCCGGCTTCCGCCACCACGCGGTGACAGGGGACGAGGAGAGGCACCGGGTTGGCCGCCATGGCCCCACCCACCGCCCGGGCGGCACGGGGGCGGCCGACGCGGGCCGCCAGCTGGGCGTAGGTGACCGTCTCACCGAAGGGGAGGCGGAGGAGCTCCTGCCAGACCTGGAGCTGAAAGGGCGTGCCGCGCAGGTCCAGGGGCAGGTCGAAACGCTGTCGCCTGCCGGAGAAGTACTCCTGGAGCTGGGCCGCCGCCGCCTCGGCCAGCGTCGTTCCGGCGCCCTCCGCCTCGCCCGGGCGGAAGAGGCGCCGCAGCCAGTCCCCAGGCGGAAGCTCCGCCTCCCCTCCGGCACGACCGGGGAGGCCCAGCCAGGCGATTCCCCGGCGCGTCCAGCCCAGGGCGAAGCGCCCCCAGCCGGTGGCCACCTCGACCCACCGCAGCCGCCCCTCCTCGACGCGGGGAGCGCCGGTGGACTCCTCCGCGGGCTCCTTCCGGGCCTCCGTCAAGCCGGGCATGCCGAACGCCTCCTCCCCTGGAGTATAGGGGACGAGCCGCGGCGGTGGACGGTCCCGACCATCCCGGCCGCCCAAGGGCTCCGGCCGCCGGTGGCGAACCTCTCCCACCGGAAGCGAGCTGCCGCCCCCGGGGCGGCCGGTTGCGGAGGTGGCGAGCATGTTCCGGAAAATCCTCGTGGCGGTGGACGGATCGGAGGGCGCGGACCGGGCTGTGGCGGCGGCGGCGGAGCTGGCGGCGGCCCTGCCCGGGGCGCAGGTGGCCATGCTCACGGTGACGGAACCCGTCCCGCTCTTCGTGGTGGACGAGCTGCGGGCCAACGGCCTCGACCCCGCCATGCTCCAGGAGCGGCACGCGGAGGAGCTGCTGGAGGCCCACGCCGGCCCTCTCCGGGAGCGGGGCATCGACTACCTGCCGCTGACCGCGGTGGGCGACCCGGCCACCGAGATCTGCCGCACCGCCCAGGACGGGGGGTACGACCTGATCGTGATGGGCCGGCGCGGCCTCGGCCCGATCCAGGAGATGCTCGCCGGCAGCGTCTCCGCCAAGGTGGTCCACCGCGCCAAGCGCGCCGTCCTCATTGTCCAGTAAGGGCGGCGGCAGGCGCGACCGGACGGGAGGTGACCTCGCCATGGCCACGGTGCGCGACCCGGTCTGCGGCATGGAGTTCGAGGAAGAGAGCGCGCTCGAGATGGGTGCGGAGGTGATCGACTTCCAGGGGCGGCGCATCTACTTCTGCTCCCCCGCCTGCCGGCGGGCCTTCGAGCAGGATCCCTCCGCCTATACGGGGGAGGGGCCGCGGCCCGACCCGCACGCCCGCCACGGCCGCTGAGCGGCCCGGCGCCGCTCGGGAGCCCTGTCGCGACGGGAGGCCCGGGGCGGTCGCCCCGGGCCTCCCCGCCGGCGCCGGCTAGGCCACGTAGCCGCGCGCTTCCAGGACCCTCTGGGCGACCTGCCGGCGGAGCCCGATCTCGTCGATGGGTTCGCGGCCGGCCAGCCGGTCGACCAGCGCGAGGCGGAGGCGGAGTTCGTCGCCCTGGTAGAGGGCGGCCAGCGCGCGGCCGGCCAGATCGCGGACCCTCCGGGCGGCGCGGTCGACGGTCAGGCGGGCGATCGCCTCGGCGAGCGCGTCCGCGCCGCCGGAGGCGCGCCGCTTCCGGGCCCGGAGCAGCGCCGACTCGGCCGCGTAGGTCTCGATCAGCATGTCGGCGAACGAGCCGAGCAGCTCCTCTTCCTCCTCCAGCGCCTGGCCGTACCGCTCCACGGCCAGCCCGCCCACCATCAGCGACGCCTTCTTCAACGCCTCCACGCGCCAGCTCTCCTCTTCCAGCGGCTGGTCGAAGAAGGCCGGCCTGCGCAGGCGGGGCAGCTCCTGCTGGAGCGCCTGGAGCACCTGCATCAGCGGCAGCCGGCCCTTGAGCGCCCGGCGGAGGAGCGTGTCCGGGATGGTCAGGCGGTTGATCTCGTTGGTCCCCTCGAAGATCCGGTTGATGCGCGCGTCCCGGTAGGCCCGCTCCACCTCGTACTCGCGCATGTACCCGTAGCCGCCGTGGATCTGGACCGCCTCGTCCACCACGTAGTCCAGCACCTCGGAGCCGTACACCTTGACGGCGGCACACTCGAGCGCGTACTCGGCGGTCGCCTTGGCCGGGTCGGTGGCATCGCTCCGCCGGAGCTCCGCGTCGATCAGCCCCGACGTCCGGTAGACCATCGCCTCCAGCGCCCAGGTGCGCGCCTCCATCTCCGCCAGCTTCTCGCGGATCAGGCCGAACTCGGCGATGGGGCGGCCGAATTGCTCCCGCTCCAGGGCGTAGCGGGCGGCGATGTCGACGAGCCGCTTGGAGGAGCCCAGCGCCCCCGCGCCCAGGTTGAGCCGGCCGATGTCGAGGATGCCCAGCGCCACCCGGTGCCCCTTGCCCGGCTCGCCCAGCAGGTTCTCCACCGGGACGCGCGCCTCCTGAAGGATGAGCGGACGCGTCGAGGAGCTGCGCAGGCCCATCTTCTCGTACTCGGGGCCCGTAGAGACCCCGGGGAAGCCCCTCTCCACCAGGAAGGCGGTGAACCCGGCCCCTTCCAGCTGCGCGAAGACGGTGAAGAGATCGGCGATGCCGGCGTTGGTGATCCACTGCTTCTCGCCGTTCAGGATGTAGCTCGTGCCGTCCTCGGAGAGCCGCGCCGTCGTGCGCGCGTGCAGCGCGTCCGAGCCGTATCCCGGCTCCGTCAGCGCGTAGGCCGCGATCCACTCGCCGCTGGCCAGCCTGGGCAAATAGCGCCGCTTCTGCTCCTCGCTCCCGAAGAAGACGAGGGGCAGCGAACCGATCCCCACGTGCGCCCCGTGCGTCACCGCAAAGCCGCCGCTCGGCGCCACCGCCTCGGTCACCCGCGTGGCGCCGGTCCGGTCCAGTCCGAGCCCGCCGTACTCCTCGGGGATCTCCAAGCCGAGGAGGCCCTGCTCGCCGGCCTGGTGCATCAGCTCCACCAGGAGCTCCTGATCGTGCTCCTCCAGCGCCCCCATGTGGGGAAGGACCTGGCGCTCCACGAACTCGCCGGCGGCCTCCGCCAGCGCCTGCTGCTCCGGGCTCAGCTCCTCCGGAACCCGCACCTCCTCCGGTTGGACCGGGCCCAGGAGCCAGCCGCCCCCGGCGGCGATCACCTGCCGGTCGGTACGCTCCGTCTCTGCTGACAAGTCGGCTTCCCTCCCTCTCTCGACTCGCCCGGCTCAGGCCACCCGCTCGAAGACGCCTGCGGCGCCCATGCCGCCGCCGATGCACATGGTGACCACGCCATAGCGGGCACCGTGCCGCGGCATGGCATGGAGCAGGGTGGCCGTCAGCTTGGCGCCGGTGCAGCCCAGCGGGTGGCCGAGCGCGATGGCGCCACCCTGGACGTTGACCCGCTCCGGGTCCAGTTCCAGCTGGCGGATCACGGCCAGCGACTGGGCGGCGAAGGCCTCGTTCAGCTCGACCAGGTCGATCTGGCCCAGGCTCAGCCCGGCCACCTTCAGCGCCTTCGGCACCGCCTCCACCGGGCCGATGCCCATCACCTCGGGATCGACGCCGGCCGCGGCGAAGCCCCGGAAGACCGCCAGCGGCTTCAATCCGAGCCGGGCGGCCAGGCTGTCCGACATGACGACCGCCGCCGCCGCGCCGTCCGAGGTCTGCGAGGAGTTGCCCGCGGTGACGGTGCCGTCCACCTGGAAGGCCGGCTTCAGACGGGACAGCGCCTCCATCGAGGTGTCGCGCCGGACGCCCTCGTCCACCTCGAAGAGGCGGACGCTCTCCTGCTCGCGTCCGTCGGGCCCGAGCCCCCGCTGCCGCACCTCCACAGGGACGATCTCCTCGCGGAAGAGCCCCTGGTCGATGGCAGCCGCGGCCCGCTGGTGGCTGCGCAGCGCGAAGGCGTCCTGATCCTCGCGGGTGATCCGGTAGCGACGGGCCACTTCCTCGGCGGTATGACCCATGGCCATGTACCACTCCGGGTGGTCGAGCGCCCAGTCGGGGTGGGGGCTGGCGCGGTAGCCCATCATGGGCACCCGGCTCATCGACTCGACCCCGCCGGCGATGATCACCTCCGCCATGCCGGTCATCACCTGGCTGGCCGCCAGGGCGATGGACTGGAGCCCGGAGGAGCAGTATCGGTTGACGGTCATGCCGGGCACCGAGGTGGGCAGGCCCGCGGCCAGGGCCGCGATGCGGCCGACGTTGAAGCCCTGGTCGGCCTCGGGGAAGGCGCAGCCCAGGATGACGTCGTCCACCTGGCCGGGCTCCAGGCCCGGCGTCCTTTCCAGCGCCGCCCGGACCACCAGCGCCGCCAACTCGTCGGGGCGGACGGTGCGCAGGCTCCCCTTGGGCGCCTTCCCCACCGGGGTCCGGATGGCCGTGACGATCACTGCGTCGCGCATGCTCTCTGCCTCCTTTACACGACCGCTGCCGCCGGAGCGGACCGCCTAGTTGCGCAGCGGCCTGCCTGTCTCCAGCAGGTGCTGCATCCGCTCGCGCGTCTTCGCCTCGCCCACCAGGCTGAGGAAGGCCTCGCGCTCCAGATCCAGCAGGTGCTGCTCGTCCACCGGGGTGCCCTGCGGCAGGTCGCCGCCGGTGATCACCCGCGCCAGCGCCCTGGCGATGCGGGCGTCGTGCTCGCTCGCCTGCCGCGAGCGGAGGAGGTAGTCGACGGCCACGTCCAGGACCGCCCGCACCTCCCGGCCCGGCACCGGCACCGGCCTCCGCTCCGGCGGGCGGTAGCCCAGCCGGTCCAGGAGGAGGACCTGATCGCGGGCGTCGGAGAGGAGGGCGTCGCGACCCATGCTGACGGCATCGCAGTCGCGCAGGAAGCCCAGCTCCCGCGCCTCCGCCGCGCTGGTGGAGACCTTGGCCGTGGCGATGGTCTCGAAGGCCTGGGTGACGAAGGGCGCCGGGTCGAAGACGGCGAGGGCACCGGTGCCCGCCGTCGGCCCGCCGGCGATGGGGCCCCAGCTGGCCCCCGCGGGGATGCGGGCCAGCGCCCGCAGGAGGAGCTCCTTGGTGCCGCCGCCGGCGGGGATGACGCCGGCGCCGGCCTCCACCTGCCCGATGTAGAGCTCGGCCCCGGCCTGGACCCTGTCGGCGTGGAGGCAGATCTCGGCGCCGCCGCCCAGCGCCATGCCCCAGGGCGCCGCCACCACGGGGCGATGGAGGTATTTGAGCTCCATGTTCGCCTGCTGGAAGGCGTCCACCATCTGTTCGATGTCCGCCCAGTCGCCGTTCTCGGCCGCCATCAGGATGAGGGCCAGGTTGGCGCCGACGCAGAAGTTCTCGCTCCGCTCGTTGACCAGGACCAGGCCGCGCCAGTTCCGCTCCACCTCGCGCGCGGCCCGGTGGAGCGCCTCGATCAGGTCGGGGCCGATGGCGTCCTTGGGCGCGTGGAACTCGAGCGCCGCCACCTCCTCGCCCAGGTCGACCAGGGTGGCGCCGGGGCTGGACCAGACCGTCTTGCCTTGCCGTTCCAGCCAGACCACCGGCGCCACCGGGTAGCGCTCGCTGGCGGTGGGGGAGGGGGTGTAGAGCCGCTCCTCGCCCCGTGCCACGGCCGCCAGCACCCACTCCGGGACCTCCTCGCCCTCCTCGCGCATCCGCGCCACCGAGCGGGCCAGCCCCAGTTCCGCCCAGACCTCGAAGGGGCCGGCCTCCCAGTTGAAGCCCCAGCGGAGGGCGCGGTCGACGGCCTCCAGGTCGCCGCCGGCGATCTCCTCCGCCTTGGCCGCGGCGTAGAGAAGGATCCGCTTGGTCACCGTCCAGGTGAAGCGGCCCGCCGGGTCGTCGGCGTAGACCAGGGTGCGCAGCCGTTCGCCCAGGTCGGTCTGGCGGCGCGCCGCCTCCAGGGAGGGGTAGCGCGCCACCTCCTGGGGCCGGTACTCCAGCCGCTGCAGGTCGAGGACCAGGTAGGTGCGGCGACCGTCCTCCACCACCCGCTTGTAGAAGCCCTGGCCGCTCTTCTGGCCCAGCCAGCCGCGGCGGAGCATTTCGCGGACGTAGCCCGGCACCTCGAAGACGGCCCGCTCGGCGGGATCCTCCAGCTTCTCGCGGATGTTGTCGGCGACCAGGACCATGGTGTCCAGGCCGACCACGTCCAGCGTGCGGAAGGTGGCCGACTTGGGGTGGCCGATGAGGGGACCGGTCAGCGCGTCCACCGTCTCCGGGTTGAGCCCGAACTCCTCCATGGCCTGGAGCGTCACCTGGAGCGCGTAGACGCCGATGCGGTTGCCGATGAAGTTGGGCGTGTCGCGGGCGAGGACGATCCCCTTGCCGAGGAGGCGCTCTCCCCAGGCCCGGACCGTCTCCACCACGGCGGGGTCGGTCTCCGCGGTGGGGATCAGCTCGAGGAGTCTCATGTAGCGGGGCGGGTTGAAGAAGTGGGTACCCAGGAAGCGGCGGCGGAAGCCGTCGCCCCTTCCTTCGGCGATGGCGGCCAGGGAGAGGCCGGAGGTGTTGCTGGAGAGGACGGCGTCCTCCGCGGCCAGCGGCTCGACCCGCCCCCAGAGCTGCCGCTTGGGCTCCAGCTGCTCGACGATGGCCTCGATCACCCAGTCGGCCGAGCGGACGCGCTCGAGGTCGTCCTCCACGTTGCCCGGGTGGATCCGCGCGAGGCTGGCGGCGTGGAAGACGGGGGAGGGCTTCAGGGTGCGGAGCCGCTCCAGCCCCGCCAGGGCGAGGCGGTCGCGGACGCGGCGGTCCCCCAGGGTCAGGCCTGCCGCCTCTTCCTGGGGCGTCAGCTGCGAGGGCACGATGTCCAGGAGGTCGACCTCCACACCGGCGTTGGCCAGGTGCGCGGCGATCTGGGCGCCCATCACGCCCGCGCCCAGCACCACCGCCCGCTTCAAAGGTCTCATCGGCGTCTTCACTCCCTTCACGGCGTTGAGGCTTGATCGGCCCGCCCCTCCAGCCCGCCCAGGAGGAGCCGCGTCACCTCGGGCGCGATGGAGGCCAGCTCGTAGGGGTGGCGCGACATCACCCAGGAGGTGACGCACTGGTCGAGGGTGCCGAAGATCATGCGCCGGGCGACGCGGCGGTCCACGTCGGGGAGGAAGAGCCCCTCCTGCCGCCCGCGCTCGACGATCCGGTCGATGCGACGGAAGTACGGATCCATGATGGCGTCGATGGCCCGGCGGATCTTGCCGTCGGACTGGCGGAGCTCGATCTGGGTCACCTGGGCGAACTCGCGGTGGCTCCCCAGGTAGCCCAGGTGCGAGACGACCAGGCGGCGAAGCTCCTCGCGGGCGTCGGGGGCGCCCGCCAGCTGCTCGTCCAGGTGGCGGAGGTAACCGCCGATCCCCTCGCGGAAGACCGCGATCAGCACGTCTTCCTTGTTGGCGAAGTAGAGGTAGACGGTCCCGTCGGCGACGCCCGCCTCCCGGGCGATGTCGCTGATCCGCGCCCCGTGGTAGCCGCGCCGGGCGATGATCTGCGCCGCGGCGCGCAGGATCCCCTGGTACCGCTCCGCCTGCGTCGTCCGGCTCACGCTTCGCTCCGGCGGCTCTTCTGCCGCTCCTCCTCGGCCAGCACGCGGCGGAGGAGCTTGCCGACGGTGCTCTTGGGGAGCTCGTCGCGGAACTCCACCAGCTTCGGCACCTTGTAGGGTGTCAGCCGCTCGCGGCAGAAGGCGACGATCTCCTCCTGGGTGGCGCTGGCGCCGGGCCGGAGCCGGACGAACGCCTTGACCGTCTCGCCGCGGTAGGGGTCGGGGACGCCGACCACCACCGCCTCCAGCACGGCGGGATGCTGGTGGAGCACGTCCTCCACCTCCCGCGGGTAGACGTTGAAGCCGGAGGCGATGATCACGTCCTTCTTCCGGTCGACGATGCGGAAGTAGCCGTCCTCCTCCATCACCGCCAGGTCGCCCGTGTAGAGCCAGCCTTCCTCGTCCAGCACCTGCGCCGTCGCCTCCGGGCGGTTCCAGTAGCCCTTCATCACCTGCGGACCGCGCACCGCCAGCTCGCCCACCTCCCCCGGCGGGACCGGGCGGTGCGCCTCGTCGACGACGCGCACCTCGGTGTCCGGCCAGGGGATGCCGATGGTGCCGATGCGGACCGGTCCGCCGCGGAAGGGGTTGGCGTGGGTGACCGGCGAGGCCTCGGTCAGCCCGTAGCCCTCCACCACCTGGGCGCCCGTGCGCGCCTCGAACTCCTTCTGCACCTCCACCGGGAGCGGGGCCGAGCCCGAGATGCAGGCCCGGATGGAGGAGAGGTCGTAGCGGTGGACGTCGGGAGAGGTGTTGAGGGCCACGTACATGGTGGGCGCGCCCGGGAAGACGGTGGGCCGCTCCTTCTGGATGGTGGCCAGCACCTCCTTCACCTGGAAGCGGGGGAGGAGGATCAGCGTCGAGGCGCTGGCGATGCCGTAGTTGAGCACCGTCGTCAGCCCGTACACGTGGAAGAGAGGAAGGACCCCCAGGATCCGCTGGACCCCCTCGGCCCCCACCCAGGCGACGCACTGGACCGCGTTGGCCACCAGGTTCCGGTGGGTGAGCATCGCCCCCTTCGGCTCGCCGGTGGTGCCGCCGGTGTACTGCAGGAGCGCCAGGTCTTCCGGGGCCACCTGGACCGGCGGTGCCTCCGGCGACTGCTCCCGCTCCAGGTCGGGGAAGCGCTCCACCGGGACCCCGGCCAGCGTCGGCCGGATCTCCAGCTTCGGCTTCCGGAGCCGCGCCAGGAAGCCGAGCGGGAAACCGAGCTCATCCTCCACCGCGGCGACGATCACCCGCTCCACCGCAGACCCCCGCACCGCCTCCTCCAGGCGGGGCCAGGTCAGGTCGAGGGCGATCAGCCAGCGGGCGCCGGAGTCGACCAGCTGGTGGTGGATCTCGCGGGGCGTGTAGAGCGGGTTGACCAGGGTCACCACCCCGCCCAGCCGGAGCGTGGCGAAGTAGGCGACCACCAGCTGCGGCGCGTTGGGCAGCATGATCGCCACCCGCTCGTCCTTCCGGACCCCCCGCGCATAGAGCGCGGCGGCGAAGCGCCGCACGCGCCGGCCCAGCTCCCCGTAGCGGGTGCCGCGGCCGAAGAAGCGGACCGCCTCGCGCTCGGGCGCCTGGCGGACCGCCTGCTCCAGCAGGTCGGCCAGGCTGAGCTGCGGGTACTCCAGGTGCAGCGGCACGTCGGGCGGGTAAGCGCTCGCCCAAGGCGCGGAGCCGTAGATCGCGGCAGCCTCTTCCACGGAGCGCGTCGTCTCATCCATGGCAGCCACCCCTCCCTGCTCGGCGGCCGCGACCGGGGAGCCATCCCCTCCCTCCTGCGCCCGCCGGCGTTCTCCCGGCCGGTTTCACTGAATGAACGTTCATTCACTATCACGGATACGCTGCCTAGGGTGCGATCCCTGCAAGCGCATCGGGTCTTCACCCGATGGAGGACGGTGGAAGGAGGCGGGCCCCGCGGCCATGTCCCGGAGGCGGAGCGTGTCCGGCGGGGCCCCGGGCGGGGCCCTCCTCAGTCGGCGCCGGCGCCGCGCAGCGCCTGCCGGGCCGCGATCAGGAGGGGATCCCAGACCGGCGCGAAGGGCGGCGCGTACGCCAGGTCCAGGCCGTACAGGTCGTCGACGGTGAAGCGACCGTAGAGGGCGGCGGCCAGGGTGTCGACGCGCTTGACCGCGTCCACCGGCCCGGTCAGCTGCCCGCCCAGCAACCGGCGGCTGGCCCGCTCCACCACCAGCCGGACGGCCACCCGGCCGCCCCCCGGGTAGTATCCGGCCCGGGAGCGCTGGAGCGCGTCGACCGCCTCCGCCTCCAGCCCTGCCCTTTGCGCCTCCGCCAGCGAGAGGCCGGTCCGCGCCACGCCCAGGTCGAAGACCTTGACGATGGCGGTGCCGGCGACGCCGGGGAAGCGGGCGTGGCCGCCGGCGGCGTTCTCGCCCGCGATCCGCCCCTGCTTGTTGGCCGTCGTTCCCAGCGGGATCCAGTCCGGCCGCCCGGTCACCGCGTGGAAGCTCTCCGCGCAGTCGCCGGCCGCCCAGACATCGGGATCGGAGGTCCGCATCTCCGCGTCGACGCGGATCGCACCGCGCACGCCGGTCGCGATGCCGGCCTCGGCAGCCAGCTCGCTGTTGGGGCGGACGCCCGTGGCCACCAGGACCAGGTCCGCCTCCACGGAGCCCGCGCGGGTGACGACGCGCCGGACGCGGCCCTTCCCGGCCCCCGACCCGTCGCTCTCCAGGCCCAGGACCGGCTCGCCCAGCCGCAGCTCGATCCCGTTCCGTTCCAGCTCGCGGGCGACCGCCTGGGCCGGCTCCGGGTCCATCGTGGCCATCACCTGGGGAAGCGCCTCCACCAGGGTGACCTCCCAACCCCGCTTGCGGACGGCCTCCGCCGCCTCCAGGCCGATGTAGCCGCCGCCCAGGATGACCGCCCGGCCGCGTCGCTCCTCCAGCGCCCGGCGCAGCCGGATGCCGTCCTCCACCAGGCGGAGGACGTGGACCCCCTCCAGGTCCAGGCCGTCGATGGGAGGGGCCGAGGGGCGGGCACCCGTGGCCAGGATCAGCCGGTCGTACCGGAGCCGCCGGGGCTCTCCGCTCTCCAGGTCTCGCACCGTCACCTCGTGACGTTCGCGATCGATCCGCTCCACCTCGGTGTGGACGGCCACGTCGATGCGGCGCTGGCTGCGGAAGGTCTCGGGCGAGTAGGTGACCAGCTGCTCCGGCCGCTCGACCAGCCCCTCCACGAAATAGGGGAGGCCGCAGGCCCCGTAGGAGACGTAGCCGCTCCGCTCGAAGGCGAGGATCTCGGCCTCCGGGTCGAGCCGCCGGATGCGTGAAGCCGCGCTCATGCCCGCGGCGACTCCGCCTGCGACGATGTAGCGGGTCATGCCTCTGCCTCCTCGACGCGTTCTCCCCGGCAGGAAGCGGGTCCTCCAGGCCCCTTGCCTGGGGCGTTATGCTAGAGATACCCGGTGGGGTTTCGCAACCCTGCTTCGACGCGGGGAGGGAGAAGGCGGCGTCGCTCACCGGGGGGAAGACGCCGCCACGGGGTGATGGAGATGGCTTCCTTGTCGAAGACGGCCGGAAGGGAGGCCGAGAAGGCGACCGGCATTCTGGAGGTTCCCCAGGAAGAGGTGGAGGCGCTCCTCCGGCGGCCGCCGGAGGTGATGGCGCTGCTCTTCGTCACGCCCACCTGCGGTCAGTGCGGCCTCCTGGAGCGGGCGCTGGAGGCGGTCCTGCCGGCGCTGCCGCCCTTTCCGGTGTACCGGCTCTGGGTGGAGGAGTCGAGGCGGCTGGTGGAGCGCTTCGCCGTCTCGTCGGCGCCCACGCTGAAGCTCCTGATCCGGGGCGAACCGGTCCATACCTGGTTCGGCGCCCGCACGCCCGACGACCTCTACTACATGATCCGCGCCTACCTGCCCGAGTCGCTGCTCCGCGCAGCCTGGGAGGGGGCCGCCCCGGCCGATCCGCCCGCCTGACGCGACGCGAGGCGCCGGGCCGCCTGCTGCCCCTCCGGGCAGAGCGCGAGGTAGTCGCACCAGCGGCAGGCCGGACCGGGACGGGCGGGGTAGAGCCTCTCCTCCCGGATCGCCCGGCCCTCGGCGCGCAGCCGATCGGGCAGGGCCGAGGCGGCCTCGCGGTCGACCGGAAAGGTGACGAGGCGGTCGACCGCGAGGAACCAGAAGGTCACGCGCTCGACCGGGCGACCCCAGACGCTCTCCACGAGCCAGGCGTAGGCGACGGCCTGCAGGTCGCGGCGGAGCGCCGGCGCGCTCCGCGGGCGACCGGTCTTGTAGTCCACCAGCTCGAGCCCGCCTTCTCGCCATTCCAGCCGGTCGATCCGGCCGGTGAAGGCCAGGCCGTCGCCCAGGCGCAGGCTGAGGGGCAGCTCGAGCCCCACCAGGCGGCTGTCGGGACCCAGCCTCGCCCGCTCGCGGCGCACCCAGGCGGCCAGCATGGCGCGGGCGCGCTGGCGCGCCGCCTGCTCGCGCTCCGGGGAGGGGAAGGCGCTCCGCCGGTCCGCTTCCTCGGGCCAGAGCCGGTCGAGGAGGGCGAGGGCGGCCTCCTCGCGCCGCTCGGCGGGGGGGAGGGCGACCAGCCGTTCCAGCACCCGGTGGACGAGGCGGCCGATCCAGAGCGGCTCTGTCGTCCGGGCGGGCAGTCGCTGGACGTACTGGAAGAGGTAGCGCCGCCGGCAGCTGCGCCAGACGTCGAGCCGCGTGGCACTCAGGACGAGAGACTCGTCGGGGGGCAGGAGCGCGAGCTGGAGGTCGCCCGGACCCCGGTCGCGACCGGCCCGGGGGGCCGGCCGGCCACCGGGGTCTCGCCCGGGCCGGGGCTCGGGCCGGGCGGGCAGGGGGCTCACGCCTCCGTGCTCCAGACGGTCCGCCCCTCGATGAGGACGCGCTCGGGATGGCTCCGCACCTCGAAGGGGTGGCCGTCCCAGACGACGACGTCGGCCAGCTTGCCCACCTCCAGCGAGCCGACCCGGTCGGCCACGCCGGTGATCTCGGCCGGTACCAGGGTGAGCGCGCGGAAGGCGACCTCCTCGTCCAGGCCCTCGCCCACGGCCAGGCCGGCGGTGATGCGGAGGAGCCAGACCGGGATGACGGGGTGGTCGGTCATGATGGCGAAGCGGACACCCGCCTCGGCCAGGGCGCGGGGGGTGCGCAGGCTGCGGTCGCGCAGCTCCACCTTGCTGCGGGAGGTGGTGGCCGGACCCCAGGCCACCGGGACCTCGCGGCGGGCGAGCTCGTCGGCCAGCTTGTGCGCCTCGGTGCCGTGGTCGATCACCAGCCGGTAGCCGAACTCGTCGGCCAGGCGGAGGGCGGTCCGGATGTCGTCGGCGCGGTGGCAGTGGTTGCGGACCGGCACCTCCCTCCGCAGCACCCGCGCCAGCGCCTCCAGCTTCAGGTCCCGGGCCGGGCGCTTCTCCGGGTCGCCCTGGGCCCTCTCCACCTTCTCGATGTACTCCTGGGCGCGGACGAAGGCCTCGCGGATGACGTAGGCGGTTCCCATGCGGGTCGAGGGCATCCGCTTCTGCTCGCCGTAGACGCGCTTGGGGTTCTCGCCCAGCGCCATCTTCAGGCCGGAGAACTCGCGCAGCAGCATCTCCTCCACCGTCCGGCCGGAGGTGTGGAGCGTCGACCCCTGGCCGCCGATGGCGTTGCCGCTGCCGGGCGTGATCCATACGGTGGTGACGCCGCCACGGAGGGCGTCGCGGATGCCCTCGTCCTCGGGGTTGATGGCGTCGATGGCGCGGAGCTGCGGGGTGACGGGGTCGGTCATCTCGTTGCCGTCCGAGCCGGCGGGACCGTTGGCTTCCTCGTGGACGCCCGAGTGGTTGTGCGCGTCGATGAAGCCCGGCGTCACCCAGCGCCCGCCGGCGTCGATCCGCTCGGCGCCCGGCGGGGGTGCCAGCGCCGGATCGTCCGCCGGTCCCACCGCCTCGATCCGCCCGTTCCGGACGAGGACCGTACCGGGCTCGTAGGTGGGCCCGCTCACCGTCACCACGCGGCCGCCCGTGATCGCGAGCACTCGTTCTGCCTCTGCCATGGTCGACCCCCTCTGCTGTCCCGCAGCCCGCGAACCGGAAGGGCGGGCTGCGGGACGTCCAACGGGGGTACTTCTTCGGGAGAGACCGGCCTCTCCCTGCCCGGGCCTTGCCGGGCGGGACGGGCGGCGGCGGGCGCTGCGCGCCCCGGAAGGGTCGGGGCTCAGAGCGAGGGCGGCTCGGGAGGGCCGGGCGGCTCGCCTTCGGGATGGGGCAGCTGCGCGCCCAGCTCGCGGATCTCGCGGCTCAGGTCGGCCATCTCGGTCCGCGCCATGCTCAGGAAGAACTTGAGCTCGGCCTCGCGCTCGGGATGGCCCTCGGCGAGGAGGCGCCGGCACTCGCGGTAGACGTCCAGGGCATGGTTGACGCGCTCGCGCAGGAGCTCGATCCGCCAGCGCGGATCCTCCTCCAGGTTCCCGCCCGCTTCCCCGGCGCTCTCCTCCAGCACCGCCTGGTACCAGTCGGCGTCCTCGGCGCCGTCGAACTCCAGCTGGACGTAGATGGCGTCGTCGCGTTCCGCCATGGCGGCGATGAAGAGCATGGGGTTGGGGATGGGCACGCCGTCCACCACCGCCTGGAAGGGAGGCCCCGGCACCACGAGACGGCGCGACTGGGTCAGGCGCAGCGTCACGCGAGCCCCTTCCAGGTCGCGGACGAAGTGGACCTGGTCCAGGCGACCCGCCAGGAAGGCGAGGAGGGCGACGCGCCCCACGTCCATGGGCGCGGAGCCGGCGTAATTCCGGAGGGCGACCCATTTGGCCCGGCGATCGATGGCTCGGTGGCTCATACGGCATCTCCTTCAACCCTCAAGGTATCTCCGATCGCCCGACCCGCACAACGTGGGGGGGCGCCGCCGCGGCGCCTCGCCCCCGGCGACGTCCCGTCTCGTCAGGAAGGCAGGCGCGGTGCTAGAGTCTGGACAGCAGAGTCGTCGCCAGCTTCGTGGCGAAGCCGGGACGGCAGGGGAAGTGACGAGATTGGGAGCGGAGCTTGTCGACCGGTTCGGTCGCGTCGTCCGGAAGATGCGGATCTCCGTCACGGACCGCTGCAACTTTCGCTGCCAGTACTGCATGCCCAGCGAGAACGTCCGCTGGTTGCCCCGGGGCGAGATCCTCAGCTTCGAGGAGATCACCCGGGTCACCCGGGTGGCCGTCGGCCTCGGGGTCCGGCGCGTCCGCCTGACGGGTGGGGAGCCCCTGGCCCGGCCGGAGCTGGAGGTCCTGGTCGGGCAGTTGGCGGCCATCGAGGGCCTGCAGGACCTCTCCATGACCACCAACGGCTACTTCCTGCCCGAGAAGGCGGAGGCGCTGCGCGCGGCCGGTCTGAAGAGCGTCAACATCAGCCTGGACAGCCTGCGCCGGGAACGGTTCGCCGAGCTGACCCGGCGCGACAGCCTGGAGCGTGTGCTGGAGGGGATCCGCGCCGCCCGGGCGGCCGGCTTCCCCGTCAAGATCAATACCGTGCTGATGCGCGGAGTCAACGAGGACGAGGTGGCCGACCTGATCGCATGGAGCGGGGAGAACGGCGTCCTTCTCCGCTTCATCGAGTTCATGCCGCTGGACGGCGACCGGCAGTGGAGCCGGGAGCGGGTGGTGACCGCCGGCGAGATCCTGGCGCAGGCCGCGAAGCTGGGGCCGGTGGAGGCCGTGGAGGCCGACCCGCACCAGCCGGCGCGCCTCTATCGCGCGGCCGGCGTCGTGTTCGGGATCATTGCCAGCGTCTCCCAGCCGTTCTGTCGCCAGTGCGATCGAATCCGCCTCACCGCGGACGGGAAGATCCGCAACTGCCTCTTCGCCCTGGCGGAGGCCGACCTGCGCGGGCCTCTCCGCGCCGGGGCCGACGATCAGCAACTGGCCGCGGTGATGCGCGATGCAGTCTGGAGCAAGTGGGAAGGCCATCTCATCAACCAGACGGGCTTCCGCCCGCCCGAACGGGCGATGTACGCCATCGGCGGCTGAGCGGGCCGGTGAGCGGGCCGCCCGCCTGGGGCGGTGCCTGGCGCTCTGGGTGCTGGTCGCCGCCCTTGTCGCGGGCGGCGCCGGCTGCGGGGCGGGCCGGGCGCCGGCAGCGAGGAGACCGACGCCGGCGGGCAGCTCCGACCCTCTGGTGGGGCGGAGCGTCGCCGTCTACGACCGGCTCCTCCAGGGTTCGGGCGACCCGCTCGAGGGACTTCTCCGCCCGGACACGGAGATGGTGGAGGGAGCCCAGCTGCTCAGCCTGGGCGACCATCCCTCCCGGCAGGCGCTGGAGGCCGTGGGCACCTGGCTTCGCCAGCATCCCCGGACCGGCTCGGGACGGGTGGTCGTCCCCTTCGATCCCTCCGTCTCCGGGAGCCTGAGCATCGTGGAGCTGCCCCTTCGGGGCGGCTACGTCTACTTCGGCTGGGATTCGGCGGGCCACTTGGCCAAGCTCTACATGAGTGAGACGCCCATCGACTGGCACGCCCTCGGTCAGGAAGCACCGCCCCCAGGCTCGTCGCCCCGGAGGTGGGACCCGGCCTCGGCGCGGGCGGCCTCCTCGTCCAGGTCCTCCACCGTCTCCTGATCGGTCCGGCCCATGGCCCGGCAGCTCTCCAACACCTCCGCCGTCCGGCGGGTGTGGATGTGGACCCGGTAGAGGCCCGGCTCGCCGATGACCAGCAGCGAGCCGCCCAGGGGCTCGAGCCGGCTGCGCACCTCGCCCTCGGGCAGCGTGGTGAAGAGGAGCAGCTGGACCTCCTGGCCGTAGAAGGGTGCCCGGGGCGCCCGGGCCGCCGGCGTTCCCTGGACGGTGGCTCCCGCGCCGTCCCCCGCGAGCGGCTCTTCCGCCGGGCTCGCCCCGGCCTCCTGCCAGCCTGCCCGGCCCTCGGCCTCGATCCGGCTGGCCTGGGCCGCCGCCGCCTCCAGGAAGATGGCGAGGCCCTTGGCCGCGGCGTCGACCACGCCCCGCTCGCGCAGGACGGGGAGCAGCTCCGGGCTGCGCAGGGTCGCCTCCCGGGCGGCCTCGGCCGCGGTGCGCAGCAGTTCGGCCATGCCGCCGGCCGGCTCCTGGCGGAAGCGGGCCGTCGCCTCGGCCGCCGCGCGGATGGCCGTCAGGATGGTGCCCTCGACCGGCTCCACCACCGCCTTGTAGGCGGCCTCGGCGCCGGCCGCGAGCGCCTCCGCCATGTCCCGCGGGCGGAGCGTGGCCAGCTGCTCCAGGCGGCGCGACATGCCGCGGAAGATCTCGGCCAGGATCACCCCGGAATTGCCCCGCGCCCCCAGGAGCGCCGCGCGGGCGGCCTGGCGCATCAGCTCGCCCGCGCCGGCCCCGGCGGCCGCCGCCTGCTGGGCCGCCCGCGCCACCGCCGCCAGGGTCCTCTCCATGTTGGTCCCGGAGTCGCCGTCGGGGACCGGGAAGACGTTGATCCGGTTGATCTCCTCCGCATGGCGGGAGAACTCCGCCGCCGCCGTCTCCAGCACCTCGCCCAGCCGGCGCCCATCCCACGCGACGGCCGGCTGGCGGTCCTCCGCCAGGGGATAGGTGCTCATCCCCGCATCGCCTCCTCGGATCGCAAAGCCTCCCGAAGCCGCGGCAGAAGGCCGTTGCGCACGGCTTCCGCGGCAGATCGCAGCAGGTGCCGGACCTGCGCTGCGCGGGAGCGCCCGTGCCCGGGCAGGAAGAGCCCGTCGACGCCGAGCAGGACGGGCACGCTCGGCAGCTGCGTGGCGTCGCTCAGCTGCTCCAGCAGGTCGAGCAGCCGTCCCAGCTCCCCGGCCGGCGCCAGTCCCGCCCCGGCCACCGCCGCCCGCAGCCGTCCGGCCAGGTAAGCGGCCAGCCCCTCCAGGAACTTGAGCAGGATGTTGCCGGTGAAGCCGTCGACCACGACCACGTCGGCGCTGCCCAGGACCACGTCCTGCCCCTCCACGTAGCCGCGGAAGCGGAGGCCGCTCCGCTCCAGCAGCTCGTAGGCGGCGCGGGTCTGCCGGTTCCCCTTCCCGCGTTCCTGCCCGTTGGCGAGGAGCGCCACGGTGGGTTCGCGCACGCCCAGGAAGGTCTGGGCGTAGACGACCCCCATGCGGGCGAAGTCCAGCAGGTGCCTGGCCGTCACGTCCACGTTGGGCCCCAGGTCGACCAGGAAGGTGTGGGGGGCGAAGGGGAGCGCGAGACCGGCCGCCGGGCGCTCGATCCCCGGCAGGAGCCCGAGGATCAGCGTCGCCGCGGCCAGGGTGGCGCCCGTGTGGCCGACGGAGACGCCCGCGTCCGCCCGCCCGTCGCGGACCAGGCGCGCGGTCACGGCCACGGAGAGCTCCGGATCCCGCTGGATCAGCCGCACCGGGCTCTCGCCCTCCTCGACGCGGCGCGCCGCCTCCACCGGGTGGAGCCGGCCCGACCGGAGCCAGGCGCTTCCTCCGCGGCGTTCGATCTCCTCGCGGAGGAGCGGTCCCGGTCCCACCAGCAGGACCTCCAGACCCGGCTCTTCCTCCAGCGCCGCCAGGGCACCGGCCACCAGCTCCCCGGGCGCGTGATCGCCGGAGAACGCGTCCAGCGCCACCCGCACCGGTCGGTCGGGCTCCGGCATGCGACGGCCCCCTCTCCCCTGCTTCGTCCGCGGGATTCGGGAGAGGCGGCGTCGCCCCTCTATACCAGGCGGTAGAACCGGTCCCGGCCTAGCGCCGGTAGGTCCTCAGCCACAGGAAGAGGGCTCCCGCCTCCGCCACCGCGGCGCCCAGGCGGAAGTGCGGCTCGGCGGCGAGCCCGCCGGCGGCCGGGCCGAAGAGGAGGACGAGGCCGAGGAGGCCGGCCCACCAGGCCCAGACGAGGCGGTCGACCAGCCGCGCTTCGACCGGCCGGGTGCGGGCCCCGGCCTCGGCCGCATGGGCCGCGAAGGCGGGGTTCTGCCGCGCTTCCTGCGCCGAGAGGGTGCGCTGGATCGTCTCCAGCGTGCGGGGGAGGCGGAGCCACGGCTGGAGGATGCCGAGGAGCACCTGCCCGGGGAGGCGGTCACCGGCGCCTGCGGGGCGGGAGGAGGGCGGATCCGCGCCGGCCGTCGCGGCGGAGCCGGCGCGCACGGGGAGGAGGGCGCCCGCCAGTCCGCGGGCGATGGTGCCGTTCCCCAGCAGGAGCTCGCGGCCCGCTTCCAGGACGGTGCCCATGAAGTCCTCTCCCGGCGCCAGCCTGGTGAAGGTGCCGGCGACCATGCCCAGCGCCCGCCCGAGGAAGAGGTAGCGGGCCGGCAACTGGAAGGGATGCGCGTAGAGAAAGTCGCCCATCTCGTGGGTGAAGCGGACGAAGGCCTCGGGGTCCTCGGCGGTGTTGGCGGAGAGGAGGCGCTCCATGGCGAAGGCCATGGTCTGGCGAAGCGCCTCACGGTCGACACCCGGGCGGACGAAGTCCAGCTCGACCACCGCCTGGGCGATCCCCTCGGGATCCCGCCCCAGGAGCGAGAGGAGCAGGTGGGCCACCCCCTCCCGGTCCTCGGGGCGGACCTCGCCCATCATGCCGAAGTCGAGGTAGAGCAGGGCGCCCCCGGAGGTGACGAAGACGTTGCCCGGATGGGGGTCGGCGTGGAAGAAGCCGTGATCCAGGATCTGGCGCATGGTGGCGCGGACCAGGCGGTGGGCGACCCGGCGCGGGTCGATGCCCGCCGCTTCCAGGGCGCGCACGTCGTCGCAGGGGATCCCTTCCTCGTAGCTCATCGCCAGGGTGGTGCGGGTGGAGAGCTCCCGGTGGATGCGGGGGACGCGGATGCCTCGCCGGCCGGCGAAGTCGGCGGCGAAGCGGAGCGCGCGGTCCGCCTCGCCGAGCAGGTCGAGCTCGGCCAGGGTGGTCTCGCGGAACTCCTGGTAGATCCGGAGCAGGTCGTAGCGCCGTCCCCACGAGGTCCAGCGGGCGGCCAGGCGGGCGGCCACGCCCAGCGACCAGAGGTCGGTCTCGACCATCCGCTCGATGCCGGGCCGGAGGATCTTGAGCGCCAGGAGGCGCCCGTCGTCGAGCCAGGCGCGGTGGACCTGGGCCAGCGAGGCGGCGGCCACCGCTTCCTGCTCCACGCGCGCGAAAGGCCACGAGTCCGGAGGGCCGTAAGCCTGTTGCAGGCGAAGCCGGATCGCCTCCCAGGGTGCGGCCGGGACGACGTCCTGGAGGGCGGCCAGCTCGCTGGTGAAGGATTCGGGCAAGACGTCGATCCGCGTGCTCAGGAACTGGCCGACCTTGATCAGGAGCCCCTGGAGGCGCAGGGCGGCGCGGCGCAGCCGCCGCGCCTGGACCGGCAGGAGACGGGCGGCGACGCGGCTCGCCTGCTCCCTCCGGCCCAGGCGGTGAAGGGCCGCCACCCAAAGCCACTCCAGCGCGATGCCGGCGACCAGCGCCAGGACGGTCGCGCTGCGACGCAGGGCGTTCACCGGGCGATCGGCTCAGACGTCGTCCTCGGGCTCGATGGAGGGCCGGTACCCTTCCGACCCGCCCCGCTCCTCCGGCAGCGGGTCGCGCCAGACCTCGAAGGCGTGGCCCATGCGCCGGCGGAACTCGCGGAACCGGCGCCGGAACTCCTCGTCCTCGAATTCCCCGCGCCGGTGCCGGGTGCGGCCCAGCTCGCGCAGGCCCGCGCCCACCGCGGCCCCGGCGGCCGCCCCCAGCGTGGTGCTGGCGACCAAGCCCGCGGCGAAGGTGAGCCCGGCGGCACGACGAAGCCACCTTCTGCCTGCTCCCAACATGCCGATCCCTCCTGCGCCAGAGCTTACCACGGGTGGCACGCGGATCTGCAGCAGCCGCCGGCGTGTTGACAGGGCATGGGCCGGAAGAGCATAGTGGGACTGATAACCGCACCGCGACCGAAGCAGGCGATGACCGGGAAGAGTACCCGGAGCACCCCCGCCCCAGAGAGCCGGGAAGCTGGAAACCGGCGCGGGGAAGCCGGCGAATGGACCCGCGAGCCTCCGGGCCGAACCTCCGTGCAGCCCAGGCTGGACGAGAGAGGGAGCCCGGCGGGGACCCCGCCGATAGAGGGGGAGGCGGCTCCATCCACCGCGACGCCCGGCCCCGGCCGGGCCGCGCGGCAGGCGGGCCGCCGTCGAGCGCGCCGCCTCCGGGCGGCGAAGCCGGGTGGCACCACGGAAGGCTCCGTCCCGCAAGGGACGGAGCCTTTTGCATCCGGGGGACCCGGGGCCGGCGCGCCCGCCCTCCCATCTGCGGGGGCCGGTGGAGGCCGGCGGGGCGGTGGCGGTCTCTTCTACAGGGCTCCGGTCGGACGCCGGGCCCAAGGAGGTCGGACGGCGATGCAGAGCGCGATGCGGCAAGGCGAGGGCGGTCCGGGGGAGGCGCTGCGCGTCGTCGACCTGGTGACGGCCGCGGTCCTCCTGGCCGTGGGCTACGTCCTCCACGTGGTGACGCCGGCCCTGTACGCGGGCGTCAAGCCGGACCTGGTGCTGGGCATGCTCTTCATCATCCTGCTCCTCTACCGGAACGTGACGCTGGACGTGGCGGCCGGGCTGGCCGCGGGCGCCATCACCGCCATCACCACCAGCATGCCCGGCGGCCAGATCCCCAACCTGGTGGACAAACTGGTCACCACCCTGGTGCTGGTCGGCCTCATCCGGCTCTTCTCGCGGCTTCAGCCCAACCTGCTCTCGATCGGGGTGGCGGTCCTCGGCACGCTGATCAGCGGGACGGTCTTCCTGAGCACGGCGATGGTGCTGGGCGTCTTCCCGGCGGCGGCCTTCCCCGCCACGCTGCTGGCGGTGGTCCTGCCCGCCGCGCTGGCCAACGCGGTGGTGGTGGCCGTCCTCTATCCCGTCGCCCGCGCCGCGCGCCGCCTGACCGGCTCCCCGGCCCTCCAGGGCCCGGGTCGCTGAGGGCGGTCCGGTCGCCGGCGCAGGAGGCGAGCGGCACGGATTCAGGGAGCGCCAGGGCGAGCTGGGTCCGCCTCTACGGTGCCGGGATCGGCGACCTGGCGCTCACCCTCCCCTTCCTCCGGCGCCTGGGGGAGGAGGGGGAGCTGGTCGTGGCCTGCCCCTCCCCCGTGCAGGCGGAGCTCCTCACCCGGGCGCCCTGGGTCGACCGGACGGTGACCGTGGAACGGTTCCTGGCGGAGCGCGGTCGCCGGCGAGGCGGGGGGGCCCCGGCCGGGATCCGTTTCTTCGACCTCCGCGAGCACCCCCTGCAACGGCGCTGGTGGTGGGGCTCGGAGGCCTTCACCCGCGCCTTCGGCCCCATCCACATGCTCCGGGTGCTGGAGCGGATCTTCGGCTTCCCGCCCGCTCCCGGGCGGCCCGAGCTGGTCCGCCGCCCGCCGGCGGCCGGGGAGCTGCGCGAGGCGGGGATCGATCCCGCCGACCTGGACCGCCTTCTCCTCCTGGCCCCGGGAGGCCGGCGGCTGAACAAGCTCTGGCCGACGGCCCACTGGCTGGAGCTGGCGGCGGGCCTGGAGGGGCGCGGCTGGCGCGTCGCCGTGGTCGGCCGCCCGGAGGAAGCCTATTCCCATCAGGTGGCAGAGCTGGCCCGCGCGGGGCTGCCCCGCCTGGGCAAGGCCGGCATCCTGGGAACGCTCGACCTGATCAGCGCGGCACGGGCGATGGTCGCCGTGGACAACGGTCTCGCCCATCTGGCCGCCGTCCAGGGGCGCCCCACGGTGGTCCTCTTCGGTCCCGCCCAGGCCTGGCTCTGGGCGCCTCCCTACCCCAACGCCCTCCCCGTCCAGGGGGCCTGCGGGCTCAATTGCATGGAACAGCCGCTTGACTGGGAATGCCCGTGGAAGGTGTGCATGGAGGTGATCCGGCCGCCGGCGGTCCTCGCCTCGCTCCTCGGCCTCCTGGAGATGGAGGGTCCGACGGGCCGGGGCGGCGGTGGCAACGGCGTGGTAGGCTCGGGGGGAAAGGGGTGAAGCTATGCCGTTGCGAGCTCTGGAAGCGGAGGATCTCCTGCGGCTCCGCTTCCTGGGGGAGCCGGAGCTGTCGCCGGACGGCTCCCGGCTTCTCGCCGTCGAGACCACCGTCGATCCCCGCCGGAACCGGTACCGCTCCCGCCTGATCGCCGTCGATCCCCTGGAGGGCGGAACCCCGCTGCCCTGGACCAACCCGCCGGAGGAGGGCCGCGACCGCCACCCGTGCTTCTCGCCCGGGGGGCGGCAGGTCGCCTTCTTCTCCGACCGCTCCGGCTCCGACCAGATCTGGCTGATGCCGGCAGGCGGCGGCGAGGCGCGACAGCTGACGCGGGTGAAGGGGATCACCGACTTCGCCTGGCTGGACGAGCGGCGCCTCCTCCTCACCGTCCGCGAGGGCCGCGACGGCCCCGAACCGCCCGATCCCAAGGAAGAGGGCCCCCTCCCGGAGGAGGCGGGCGCCCAGCGGGAGCGCTACACCCGCGACGTCCGCGTCATCGACCGGATCTTCTACCGCATCGACACCGTGGGCTACATCTTCCAGGAGCGCTCCCACCTCTTCCTGTTGGACCTGGCGGAGATGCCGGCCGACGGGGAGCCGGCCGGGCCCGAGCGGCTGCGACGGCTGACCGGGCCGGGCGAGTACGACGACGAGGAGGCGGCGCCCTCGCCGGACGGCCGGCAGGTGGCCTACGTCTCCCGGCGCGACGACATGCATCCGGACCTGACCGACCTCTACGTGGTCCCGGCGGAGGGAGGCGAGCCACGCCGGCTGAGCGCGGGCGGGGGCGGGGTCGGGTCGCCCTCCTGGTCGCCGGACGGCGCGCGGATCGCCTATCTCTTCTCGCGGAAGCACCCCGACGGCTCGCAGGGGAACGCCGAGGTCTGGCTGGTCGCCGCCGACGGTTCCTCGCCCGCCCGCTCCCTGAGCGGCGGCACCGACCGCTCCTTTCTGGACGCCTCGATCGGCGACACCCGCGGTCACGACGGCGGGGCCCGCCTCGCCTGGTCCGCCGACGGGGGCCGGATCTACGCGCTGGTCTCCGATCGCGGCAGCACGCGGCTCTTCGGCCTGGCGGTGGCGGACGGCCGGGCGGAGGCGCTGACGCCGGAGGAACCGAGCCTTTTCGGCGTGGCCTGGCCGCGCGACCGTTCCTTCTTCGTCGCCCTCGGCACGGACGCACGGACGCCCTGCGACCTCTGGCGCGGCCGTCCGGACGAGGAGGGACTGCGGCGGTTGACGCGGATCAACGCGGAGCTCCTCGACTCCGTCGACCTGGGCGCACCCGAGCACTTCACCTTCCGGGCGAAGCCCGGGAGCCCGGAGGTCGACGGCTGGCTCCTCCGGCCGGCGGACAACGGTCCGCAGGCCCGGCCCGTGCCGGCGGTGCTGGAGGTGCACGGAGGCCCCGCGGCCATGTACACGGGCGCCTTCTTCTTCGAGTTCCAGCTCCTCCGCGCCCGCGGCTTCGCCGTCCTCTGGTCCAACCCGCGCGGCTCCGAGGGGTACGGCGAGGCCTTCCGGAACTCGATCCACGGCCGCTGGGGGACGGACGACTTCGAGGACGTGATGGCCCTGCTGGACGCGGGCCTCGCCCGGGGCGGCCTCGACCCCGAGCGGGTGGGCATCGCGGGAGGAAGCTACGGCGGCTTCATGACCAACTGGGCGGTCAGCCACACCGACCGCTTCCGCGCCGCCGTCACCATGCGCAGCGTCGTCAACTGGGAGAGCGACTTCGGTTCCGGCGACTTCGGCTTCCTGGACGACGAGATGTTCGGCGGGGCGCTGCCCTGGCGCGACCCGGAGCCCTACCGGCGGATGTCGCCGCTCACGTACGTGGACCGGATCCGGACGCCTCTCCTCATCCTCCATGCGGAGAACGACTGGCGATGCCCCATCGAACAGGGGGAGCAGCTCTACGCGGCCCTGAAGAAACTGGGCAGGACCGTCCGCTTCGTCCGCTACCCGGGGGAGAGCCACGAGCTCTCCCGCTCGGGGAAGCCGTGGCACCGGGTCGACCGGCTGGAAAGGATCGTCGGCTGGTTCGAAGAGTACCTGGCGGGTCCACGCGGCTAGATCGGGGGATCGCCCGGAGGCCCGGCCTCCGGGCGATCACTCCTGCGGGGACGTGGCCAGTCCGATCCGGCGGCCGTTCCGGAAGTTGAAGACGTCGACGACGCCGAAGCCTGCCTCGGCGAAGGCCTTGGCCAGGGCGCCGGGGCTCTCGACGTCGACCCGGAGCATGATCAGGTAGGCGCCGGCGCGCTCCGCCCGGTGGGTGACCACGTGGGTGATGTTCCCGCCGTGGGCGCCCACGATGCGGGCGATCCGCTCCAGTTGGCCGGGTCGCTCCACGGCCGCCAGGGTGAAGCGCGTGTTCTCCTCGCCCGCGCCGAAGAGACGGGCGAATTCGGCGATGAGGGCGTCCCGGGTGACGATGGCGATCAGCTCGCCGCCCTCGTCCACCACGGGCAGGAAGTTGAGGGGCTCGCCCAGCATGCGGACGGCCACCGCCTCGATCACGTCGTCGGGGTGGAGCGGTTCCGGCGCTTCCTCCATCAGGTCGCCCACGGTGGCCGGCGGGAAGCGCCCGGCCAGCGCCCAGTCGTAGACGGCACGGGCGGTGATGACGCCCACCAGCTCCTTCCCCCGCGTCACCGGCAGCGAGGTGACGCCCGTGTCCTGCAGGACCGCCAGCGCCTCGTCGGCCGTCGTCTCGACCCGGACGGAAAGGATGTCCGTCCGCCAGAAGTTGCGGACGAACAACGGCATCACTCCTCAGAGCGGCTCATTCTCCGTCCGCCGCCCTCTCTCCTATGCCGCCCCGGCGCCGCCGGACGAGGGTTCCGAGGACCGCCTGGCAGCGGGGAGGATGGCGAGCGGCCCCTCCTCGAGGCGGCTGCGCCGCTCCCAGGTGGCCGGATCCTCCGGATCGAAGCCCTCGAGGTAGGCGATCACCTCGTTGACGATCTGGCTGGGCGTCGACGATCCGGCGGTGACGCCCACGCAGCGGGCGCCTCGGAACCAGGCCGGGTCGATCTCGCCCACGTAGCCTATGCGGTAGGCGGGGCGCCCGGCGATCTGGCGGACCACGTCGACCAGGCGGTTGGAGTTGTTCGACTGTTCGTCGCCCACCACGATCACCAGGTCGCAGCGGCGCCCCTCCTCTACCGCCGCCTTCTGGCGGAGTTGCGTGGCGAGGCAGATCTCGTTGAAGACCTCGGCCGCGGGGAAGCGCCGGCGCACCTGCGCGATCAGAGCGGCCGTATCCCACTGGCTGAGGGTGGTCTGGGTGACCACCGCCACCTTCTCCCTGCCGGGAGGGATCGGCAGCGCCTCCAGGTCCTGCTCGGTCTCCACCAGGTGGACGTGGCCCCCGCCCTCGCCCATGGCTCCCTCGGGCTCGGGGTGGCCCTTCTTGCCGATGTAGACGATCTCGTAACCCTCCGCCACCTTGCGGCGGATCACCTCGTGGGTGCGGGTCACGTCGGGGCAGGTGGCGTCGACCACGTGCAGCCCCTTCTCCCGCGCCCGCCGCTTCACCTCGGGGGAGACGCCGTGGGCGGTGAAGATGACCGTCCCCCGGTCGATCTGCTCCAGGAGCTGGAGCCGGTTGCTTCCTTCCAGGGTGACCACACCCAGGGTGCGCAGCCAGTCGACCACATGCCGGTTGTGGACGATCATGCCCAGGACGTGGATCGGTCTCGGCACCCGGGGGTCGGCCGCCACCCGCTGCGCCAGCGTCAGCGCGTCGGCCACGCCGTAGCAGTAGCCGCGCGGTGTGATCTTCAGGACTTGCATGGCCCCACCCCGTCTCTTGCTCCGAGTATAGACGAGGCGGGAGGCGGAGCCGACCGGTGCGAGACGAGGGACGGAAGGGGCGGGCGGCGCCCGTCACGGGGCACCGCCCGTCCCCTACAGCGGGGAGGATGACGCGCCGCCGGCGGGTACCGGCGCTCTCCGACCAGGGGCCGCAGGCTCAGGCGCCATGCTCCGCGGCATACGTCTCGGCGGCGCTGCGGGCGTCGCCGGAGACGCCCAGCACCACCTGGACGCCGGCACCGCTCAGGGAGCGGACCATGCCCTCGCCCATGCCACCGGCCAGGACCACCTCCACGCCCTGCCCGCGCAGGTCCTCGAAGACCCGGCGGTGGTGCTCCCCGTGGGGTTCCCGGTCGTGGGAGGCGCCCCAGTCGACCTCCAGCACCTGCCAGTCGTGCACCTGCCCGTCCTCCAGCGTGGCCACCGCCAGCCGCGGCGCCCGGCCGAAGTGGGGGAAGACCTGCCCGTCGGCGTCGACAGGAAGTGCGATCCTCACAGTACCCATACCCCCTTGTGGTACTTGACCGGCTTCGCCGCCATCATAGCCCCGTTGCCTCGAAGCGGTCGAGAAGCCGGGAGAAGAAGGCGAGCGCCTCTTCGATGGGCTCGGGCCGGCGCAGGTCGACGCCAGCGGCCTCGAGCAGGTCCAGGGGGTCGCGCGAGCTGCCGCTGGCGAGGAAGTCGAGGTATCTGCGCTGCGCCGGCTCGCCTTCGCGGCGGATCCGCTGGGCCAGGGCGGTGGCGGCGGAGAAGGCGGTGGCGTACTGGTAGACATAGAAGTTCATGTAGAAGTGGGGGATCCTGGCCCACTCCAGGTCGATCTCGGCGTCGATCACCATCTCCGGCCCGAAGTAGTCGACGTTCAGGTCGTGGTAGATCGTGGAGAGGTTCTCGGCTTGGAGCGCGCCGCCGGACTCGACCAGCTCGTGAATCCGCTGCTCGAACTCGGCGAAGAGCGTCTGCCGGAAGAGCGTCGCCCGGAAGGCCTGCAGGTAGCGGTCCAGGAGCCGGCGCTGCTCCATGGGGTCCCGGGTCCGTTCCAGCATCTCCTGGATGAGGAGCGACTCGTTCAGGGTGGAGGCCACCTCGGCCACGAAGAGGGCGTATTGCGACGTGGGGTACGGCTGGCGGGCGTTGGAGTAGAAGCTGTGCATGGCGTGGCCCATCTCGTGGGCCAGCGTGAAGACGCTGTCCAGGTTCTCCTGGTAGTTGAGCAGGACGTAGGGGTGTGTCCCGTAGACGGTGCTGGTGTACGCGCCGGACGCCTTGCCGCGGTTCTCATAGACGTCCACCCAGCCGCCGCGCACGCCGGCGTCGAAATCGCGCAGGTACCCCTCGCCCAGCGGGCGGAGGCCGTCCTCCACCAGGCGGACCGCTTCCTCGTAGGGGATGGGGCGCTCCTCGCCGGCGTCGACGGGGACGTAGACGTCGTACAGGTGGATCTCGTCCAGGCCCAGCGCCCGCTTCCGGAGCGCCACCCAGCGGTGGAGCAGGTCCAGGTGGCGACGGACGGTCTGGACCAGGTTGTCGTAGACCGAGACCGGGATCTGGTGGGGCGCCAGCGCCGCCTCCCGCGCCGAGCCGTAGCGCCGCGCCCGGGCGAAGAAGACGTTCTTGCGCACCTCCGCCTGGAGCGAGGCGGCCAGGGTGTGGCGGTGCCGGGCCAGCGTCTCGCCCATGGCGGCGAAAGCGCGCCGCCTGACCTCCCGGTCGGGCTCCTCCAGGAGGCGGGTGTACCGCCCGTGGCTCATCTCCACTTCCTTGCCGCGCGCGTCACGGATGGTGGGGAAGCGCATGTCGGCGTACTGGACGGCCTCGAAGATCCGCCCCGGGGCTTGGCCCATCTGGCCGGCCGAGGCCAGCAGCTCCTCCATCTCGGCCGAGCGCACGTGGGGGCGGAGGCGTTCCAGCACGCTCAAGCGCTGGCGGTAGGGGGCGAGGCCGGGCTCCTCCTCCTGCCAGCGCCGGAGCCGCTCGGGGTCGATGGCCAGGATCTCGGGCTCGATGAAGGCCCCCGCCTCGGCCGCCCGGGTGGCCACCGCCATGGCGCGGTCCATCATCTCCTGGTGGCGGCTGACGCGCTGATCCTCGTCCATGCGCAGCTTGGCGTAGACGACGAGCCGCTCCAGCGCCAGCTCCAGCTCGTCGGCCGCGCGGAGGACGGCGAGCAGTTCGCCGGCGCCGCCGGCGAGCCGGCCGCGCAGCGCCGCCAGCCGGGGAATCGTCGCCTCCGCCTGTTGCAGCGCCCTCTCCCAGCTCTCCTCGTCGGGGAAGAGATCCTCCACCCGCCAGCGGTAGCGCGGATCGGTGGCGTTCCGCTCGGGCACCGCGCCCCGGGCCCGTTCCTTGTCGGGGTTGCCGTCCAAGCCGCCTCACCCTCCAACTCCTGAAACTTGGCGCCCGCCCCGGCAGCCTCCGCCAGCCGGGATCGGGGCCACCGCCCCGGCCGCAGGGCGCGCCGCCCTGCGGGCTGGCGCCGGTTCCCATCTTAGCCTTCCCCGCCCGGTTCCCCGCCCGGTTCCTCCGCAGGGGAGCGGCCGGGAAGCCAGAGCAGGGCGTAGAGGAGCGCCGCGACGGCGGCCAGCGAGCCGCCCGCGGCCAGGAGTCCCTCCCCCGAGGGAAGGCCTCCCGCCGCGCTCCCGCCTTCCCCCAGGAGGAAGCCCAGCGCCATCAGCGCCACACCGGCCACGGCCAGGGCGAGCTGGAGGAGGGAGAGCCCCACCGCCCGCGGTCGCCGCCGGAGAAAGAGGGGGAACAGGGCGTAACCGACGCCGTAGGCCAGGGTGGTCGCCCAGCCCAGGAGCGCCAGGTGGGTGGCCAGCGGCGAGAGCGGGTCGAGCCCGAGGAGGAGCGCGAGCCCCAGGACCGCCGCGAAGGCCCAGCCCGCGTTCCAGGCGAGGGCCAGCGGTGGGCCCAGCCGCCGCAGGCGGCGGCCGGGCGCCAGGTAGAGCGCGGCCGCGTAGAGGAAGGCCAGCCCCAGCAGCCGGCTTCCCACCGCCGCCAGCGACCAGGCGCCCCGCGCCAGGCCGGCCGCCGCCAGCGCCAGCGCGGGCAGCCAGAGGAGCTGGACCAGCTCGCCGCCCCGCCGGCGGACGGCGCCGTAGCCGAGCCAGCGCGGCAGGAGGTGGAGCGGCACGGCCAGGAGCGTGCCCGCGATCCAGCCGTAGCGGAGGAGGAGTCCCCCGGCGGGGGTGGCGACGTAGGGCAGGGAGAGGGTCGAGCGACCGAAGAGCGGCCCCGCCTCCAGGGCCGCCGCCAGCAGCAGGGCCAGCGCCGCCAGCTCCGTCCCGCGCCGGCCCACCGGATCGGTGCTCCGGGCCACCTCGGAGCGGGCGAGCAGGTGGATCCAGGGTGCCGGGCGAGCCGCCCGCCGCGGATGCCGAGCGGGAGCGGGCCGCCCGGCCCGCTCCGCCCGGCGGGCCAGCAGGCGGCTGGCCGACTCGGCCAGCGCCTCCCGGTCGAGGCGGCTGCCGAAGAAGACCGCGCTCATGAGGTTGGCCAGGAAGAGCCAGGGCGCCGCCGCCTGGAGCGCCAGCCCGGCCGTGGCCAGCGGGGCGGAGGAGCCGACGTCGGCGGCCACCAGGAGCCAGATGGCCGACTCCGCCACCGCCAGGTGCAGCCGCCCCAGCCAGGGCCAGGGTGCCTGGCGTCCCAGGAGGAGGGCGAGCATGGCGTAGGTCACCCCGTAGATGAGGAAGGTGAGCCAGCCCCAGGGGTTGAGCACCTCGTGGAGCGGCCGGAGCAGGGGGACGACGGCCGGCCGGAGCGCCATCCAGGCGCCGAGGAGCGCGCCCAGGGCGAAGTGGCCCAGGGCGAAGCCGGTGAAGAGCGCCGGCAGCCGCCCGATCGCCTCGCCCAGCGACGGCCTCACCCGCATCCCTCCCTAGCTCGACGGAGCCGCCCGGTCCCCTCCGGCGCCGGCCTCCACGCCGGCGAGGAGCTTCCTGCGGCCGGCCAGGAGGAGGAGGGCCGCGGCCAGCGCCGTGGCGGCACCGAACCAGAAGACCGCGGCGGGCGCCACGCTCTGCCAGAGCCACCCGGCCACCACGCTGGCGGGAAGGAGCGCCACGCCGGTCAGCCCGTTGAGCAGGCCGAGCGCCGTCGCCCGGCGCGGTGCGGGCACCAGGTCGGCGGCCAGCGCCCGCAGCATCCCTTCCGTCGCAGCGTAATACACCCCGTAGACGGCGAAGAGGAACCAGATGGCCGGCGGCCGGGAGGCGAGGGCGAAGCCCGCGTAGATCAGGGCGAAGGCGACCCAGCCGCCGAGCACCAGCGGGAAGCGTCCCACCCGGTCGGAGAGCGCCCCCAGGGGGTACGACGCGGCGGAGTAGACCGCGTTCAGGAGGAAGTAGGCCAGCGGTACCAGCGAGTCATCCAGGCCGGTGCTCCGTGCCTTCAGGATCAGGAAGGCGTCGGAGGAGTTGCCCAGCGAGAAGAGCGTCGCGGCCGCCAGCAGCCAGAGGAAGGCGCCCCCGAGATCCGACACCCGCCCGCTCGGGGCGGGTTCCCCCTTCCGCCCCTCCACGGCGCGGGCGGAGCGACCGGGCGCGGGCTCGTGGACGGCGAAGAGGAGGATCAGCACGGCCAGCGTGCCGGGAATGGCCGAGACCCAGAAGATGGTCCGGTACCGGCCGGGCGCCGAGGCCAGGAGCCAGGCCGCCAGGAGCGGTCCCAGCGCCGCCCCCAGCGTATCCAGCGCCCGGTGGAGGCCGAAGGAGCGGCCGCGATCCTCCAGCGGCGTCACCTCCGCCAGGAGCGCGTCGCGGGGGGCTCCCCGGATCCCCTTGCCGAAGCGGTCCAGGAAGCGGATGCCCAGCACCTGGATCCAGCTCGTGGAGAGCGCGAAGAGCGGCTTGACCAGGTTGGAGAAGCCGTAGCCGGCCAGCATCAGGGGCTTCCTGCGGCCGATCCGGTCGGAGAACCAGCCGGAGGCGACGCGGAGGACGCTGGCGGTGCTCTCCGCCACGCCCTCCAGGAGTCCCAGCGCGCCCGCCCCGGCGTGGAGCGTCTCGGTGACGAAGAGGGGGAGCACCGGGACGATCATCTCCGTGGAGATGTCCGTGAGCAGGCTGACCAGCCCGGCCGCCCAGACGGTGGCCGGCAGGCGCCGGTCGGGGCGGGGCGGGCGATCCTCCGTCCGCCGGCCACCCATCAGGCGCCCCCCTCCCCCTGGCGCGGGCAGCCTGCCGCGCCCCCGCGCACCGCAGGTGCCGGCCGGAGGTCGGGGTCCCAGCGCCTGCGCAGCGCCAGGGCGGCCAGCACGGCCGCCAGGCTGACGGCGCCCCCGACCAGGAAACCGGCCCCCGCGTCCCAGCGCTGGGCGAGCCCGCCGACGAAGAGCGCGCCCACGGGGGCGACGCCGTTGAGGACCATCACGTAGAGGCTCATCACGCGCCCGCGCAGCTGGTCGGGCACCGTCACCTGGATGGTGCTGTTGGAGGTGGCGGTGTAGCCGATCATGGCGAAGCCGATCAGGAAGAGGAGGAGCATCGCCGGCACGAACTGCCGGACGAAGCCCAGGACGGTGACGCCGGTGGTGAAGAGGAGCGCCCCGCCCAGGAGGATCTCCCGCCGCGGACCCCAGCGCGAGAGGTAGGCCAGGACCAGGCCGCCCGCCAGCGCGCCCGAGCCCATGGCGGACATGAGGTAGCCGTAGATCTCCGGGCCCGCCCGGAGCGTGTAGCGCGCGAAGACCGGCATCAGGACGTTGAAGTTGAGAGCGAAGGTGCTGATGACGCCGATCAGGAGGATGGTGACCAGCACCGCCGGGGTCTTGCGGACGTAATCCAGGCCGCCCACCACTTCCTTGAGCAGCGGGGCGTGGACGGGCCGTTCGCGGCCGGGCTCGAGGCGCATCATCAGGAGGCCGGCGATCACGGCGACGAAGCTGGCCGCGTTGAGCAGAAAGGCCCAGCCTGCTCCCGCCGCGCCGATGACCAGCCCCGCCACGGCCGGCCCCACCAGGCGGGCGCCGTTGAAGGTGGAGGAGTTGAGCGAGATGGCGTTCATCAGGTCTTCCCGCCCGACCATCTCGACCAGGAACGCCTGCCGCCCCGGGTTGTCGAAGCTCTGCACCGTCCCGGTCAGGAAGGCGAGCACCATCACGTGCCAGACGCGCACCTGGCCGGAGAGCGTCAGAAGCCCCAGGACCAGGGCGAGAAGGGCGAGGGTGCTCTGGGTGGCCACCAGGAGGCGCCGCTTCGCCATCCGGTCGACCAGCGCCCCCGCCACCAGCGAGAAGATCAGGAAGGGCACGAACTGGAGCGCGCTGACCATGCCCAGCACCCAGGGAGAGTCGCTCAGCTGGAGGACGAGCCAGCCCTGGCCCACGTTCTGCATCCAGGTGCCCACCAGCGAGACGGTCTGACCTGCGAAAAAGAGCTGGAAGTTCCGGTGGCGCAAGGCGGAGAAGGCTCCGCTCAGGCGCAGGGACGGCCGCTTGTCCGTCGAGCGAACACCTCCGGGGGGAGGAAAGGGGTTGGTCCGAGCGTGAACGGTCGCTTCGTATCCTACCATAGATAACCTGGGCCGGCGGGAGAGGAGGTCTCCGGCTCCGGCGCGGGGAACCCGCAGGCCGCTGGCGCGTCCAAGGAGCGCGGAGGGATGGACGTGCGGCATCGGAAAGGCGGATGGCGACGGGCGGGCCGGCGCCTGGGGAGCGCGCTGCTCCTCGCCCTTCTCCTGCTGGGCGCCGGTTGCGGGCAGGGGGTCGGGGTGGGGTCGGGGACGGGGGCGGGGACGGGACCGGCTCCCGGAGGCGCCAGCCAAGGGGCGCCCCCCTCCCGGAAAGGGCCCGCACCCGAGGGCGAGCCCGCCCTGGCGGTCTACTTCGTGCACGGGAGCGGAGGCGGGAGACAGCGGCCCGTCCTCGCCCCGGTCCGCCGCCCGCTGCCGGAGGGGGTGCGCCCGGACGACGTGCACGCGCGGCTGAGGGCGGCGATGGAGGCGCTTCTCTCCGGGCCGACCGAGGAAGAGCGGCGGGCCGGGTGGGCCAGCGCCCTGCCCCGGGGGACCCGGCTGCTCGGGGTGGAGGTGGCCCGGCCGGTGGCGGTGCTCGACTTCTCCGGCGAGCTGGAGCAGGCGGGCGGGACGCTGGCGGTCGGGACGCTCCTCGACCAGATCGCGCTGACGGCCGCCTCCGTCCAGGGCGTCAAGGGCGTCGAGCTGCGGGTGGAGGGGGCGCGGGTGGGCAGCGAGGAGCATCCCTTCACGGGGGAGGGCTTCCTCTTCCGGCGGCTTCTGCCTCCGCTGGATTCGGAGCTGGTGCGGGGTCTGGCACCGGAGGAGGCGCTGGATCTCTGGATCGCGGCCATCCCCGACCGCGAGGCCATGTGGCGGTTGATGGGACCCGGGCTGCGCGCCCGGTACGGGAAGCCCGCGGCCGTGGACGTCACCGCCTGGGCGGAGGGCCTGGGGAGCTACCGGGGCTACACCGCGGAGGCGGGCCGGCCGGTGGGAGGCGACGCCAAGACCGGCGAGGGCCAGCGGGCGGAGGTGCGGCTGCAGGGGACCTTCCAGTTGGAGGGAATGACGGAAAACGTCGTCTACACCGCCAGGATGGTCCGGGAAGGCGGCATCTGGCGCTTCGACGGCGGGCAGAAAGCGGAGTAAACTGGCTCTAACCCGCAAAAGGTCGGAGCCGGGGGGATGGACCATGGCGGCCGTGCCGCTCCTTCTGGAGCATCTGAGCGAGCGAGACCTGCGCTTCCTGGTGGAGGCGGCGGGGCAGGGGGACGATCCCTCCGCGGTGGAGCGGCTGCGCCGGGCGCCGGAGCTGGTGGACGTGATGCTCGACAACCCGCGGCTCTTCGAGAGGCTCTCGCGGGTGGAGGAAGGGTTGGCCAGGGTGACACCCTTCCTTCTCTTCGAGGTCTTCCTGCGGCAGGCGCTGCGGGAGCTGGCCAGCACCAGCTACGCCAGCGAGCTGGCGGGGCCGCGGATGCGCGTCCCGCTCTTCGACACGCCCGAGCTGGTCCGGTTCCTGGGCGATCCGGAGCGCCGGGAGTATCTGGCGCTCCTCCTGGCCTCGTTCACCCGCGCCGCCAGCGGCCGGATCTGGGTGCGGACGCCGCGCGGTCCTCGCCGCATCCGGGTGAGCGAGCTGGACCTGCGGCGGATGAAGGAGCTGGCGGGGATGGTCGATCCCCGCGACCGCTTCCTGGTCTACCGGCGGGTGGGCGACCTGGCGCTCTTCCTGAGCGGCGTCTTCGCCGAGCACGTGGCCAACCTCTCTGCGACGCCGCTGGACTGGCTGGAGGCGGAGGGGCGCCGCTACTACGAGATGGCCTCGGAAGAGGCAGGAGCCAGCCTCTCCGGGTGGCGGGGGGTGCTGGAGAGCCTGGCCGCCCACTTCCGGCGGGCGCGGCGGGTGCTCAACTTCGCCAGCGAGCGGTACTTCCGCGGCTGGCGGGACCAGGTCTTCGGCACGCCGGCATGAGCGCGGGAGAGATGGAAACGCCCGGGCCCGGGGGGCGGCGGCTCCGGGAGGTGGGGAGGACGGCGGGGACTGAGACGGGAGACGGCGGCCGGCGCGGGCGTCCCGGCTGGCGGGAGGGACTCCGCCAGTTCGCCTGGGGCCTCTTCTTCTACGACACCTACCGCGAGACCCGCGAGCAGGCCAGGAAGCTGGACGACCTGATCCGCCTGATGATCTTCGGCGAATTTCTCGGCCTGCCGCTGATGAACGCCTCCGTCGGCCTGCGCCTGCTCCCCTATGCCCTGGAGGGGCTGCCGGGCTGGCGGGAGCGGCTCTCCCAGGAGTTCGACATCGTGGACGAGCTGCCCCACGTGGACTGAACCGCCGGCTGAGCCGGCGAGGCGTGGCCCGGAGGCGGGGGGAGAGGCGTGTCCGCAGAGAATGGGCTGGTCTTCGCGCTGGCCGGGCTCCTGGCCGTCTGGTGGGTGGCCGGGGCCTGGGTCAACCGGCGGCGGGCCGAGCGGGTGCTGGCGGCGCTGCGACCGGAGCTGCGGGAGCTGGCCGGCTCCGCCACCATCCGCTGGCACGGAGGCTCCGCCTTCCGCATCGACCTGGAGGGCGTCGGCTCGCCTTTCCGCGCCGTGGCCGTGCTGGCGCTCCTGGCCGGGCGCGAGGCGCCGCTGGCCATTCTCTGGACGCTCTGGCGCCGGCGCGGGGACCAGCTGGTGATCGAGGCGGACCTCCTCCGGCAGCCCGCGCGTGAGCTGCTCCTGGAAGGTCCGGAGCAGCTGCCCGGCCTGCCGGCGGGTTCGGTCCTCGAGCTCCGGCGCCAGCATCCGCACCTGCACCTGGCGGTGCCGCTGGAGGGGCCCCCGGAGGCGACCGTGGCCGCCGCCTTTCGGAACCTCCGCCAGCGCGCCGCCGGCCTGGCGTGAGACGGGCGGAAGCGCACGGCCCCCGGGAAGCGCCCCGGGGGCCGCTCTGCTCAGGGCCGGGAGGTGCCGTCCGGCGGTGGGCGGTGTCAGTGGCAGGCGACGGCAGCCAGGCTCTGCAGGAGCTCCTCCCGCTCCTCGGGCCGCAGCTCCCCCCAGACGGAGAGCCGCAGCCCCCGGTCGGTCTCGGGGCAGCGGAAGGCCAGCGTCAGGACCGGCCGGGCCCGGCCGAACCGTCCCAGGAAGGGGCGCGCCCGCCCCGACTCGGCGCGGGCGGGGTGGCCGCCCACAGGGACCTCCGCGACCGGCCGCTCGGGGCGGAAGCCGCTCGGGACGGGAGGAGTCGCCGGACCGGCGCGGAGGTCGAGACGGGCCAGGCGGCCGTCGGCGAGCCGGAGGAGGTAGGCGGCCTGGCCGTCCCGGGCCCAGGAGACGCCGTCGCGCAGGACCCGCGACTCCACCTCGGGAGGACCTCCCGGGTCGCTCAGCCCCCACCCCTCCGGCAGGCTGAGCACCAGGAAGTTGACGGTGCCCAGGATCAGGTTGTGCGCGGCAATCAGGTGCTCGCCCATCGCTCGCCTCCGCGCGGTGGAGGAGACCGGCCGGCCCTCAGGCGGGCAGCTCGGCGGCCAGGTCCTGGCTGGGCCGGAACATGTCCTCGGCCACCCGGTCGACCGCCTCCAGGCCGACCACCTCGCGCGGGTAGAGCGGCAGGTAGGTGCGGACCAGCGGGCCGAGGTCGGCCTGGATGGTCTGCAGGTAGCTCCCCTGCTCGGCGAACTTGTTGCGCAGGTACTCGTCCGGCTCCTCGCCGAGCGCGTCGCGGGTGATCACCTCGTTGACGATCACGCCACCCACCGGGATGTCGTAGGCGCGCACCATCTCGATGAAGCGCTTGACCACCGAGATGGGCAGCGAGAGCGGCAGCGTGACGAAGAAGAAGGCGGTGGTCTCCGGATCGACCAGGAGCCCCTTCACCCTCTCGAAGCGGTCGTTCATGCCGATCAGGTCGGCCATCATCGGATCCTGCCGGACCTCTTCCATCACCTTCTCCTTGCGGAAGGAGAGCTGGACGCGCAGCGAGAGCGCCTCCTTCCTGCTTTCGATCAGCCGCCCCAGCCAGAGGCCGTAGATCTTGGAGAGGCCGATCAGCCGGACGGCGTTGGCGACGGCGGCCGTGTCGAAGACGATGCGGTCGTACTCGCCGGACTGCATCAGCATCATGTCGGTCATCTTGTCGAACATCGCCGACTCCTCGAAGGCCGGGTTGGTCATGGCGATGTCGATGAAGGGACGGGCGTCCACCGGGATGTCGGCGTAGCGCAGGAACTCCCGGATGCGGGTGCTGACGCTGTCGCGGTAGCGCTGGACCGCGTCCTCGGTGTTCACCTCGATGGCGAAGAGGTTGTCGACTCCCTGGACCGGCCGCACCTGGCCGCCGGAGAGGTCCTGGCCGAAGAGGCTGGAGAGGGAGTGGACGGGGTTGAGCGAGGCCAGCAGCGTCCGCTTGCCCTGCCGGGCGAAGTGGTAGGCCAGGACGGCGGCGCTGACGGTCTTGCCGACCCCGCCCTTCCCGCCGGTGAAGACGAAGCGCAGGTTGGGATGCTCCTCGAGGAACTCGCTCAGGCTCTGCATGGTCGGGGATCGTCCTCCCTTCCTGGGTCGGGCGCGGGAGCGCATCCGCCCGGGTCGTCTAGACAGCCACCTTGCACTCCATCAGGTCGGCGCTGGCCCGCGCGATCATCTCCAGCCCCTTCGGCTCACGGGTGTACATCGGTACCACGGAGAGAACCCTCTCGCCGAACTTGCGCTCGATCTCCTGGAGGTAGGGACGCTGGCCCTCCAGGCGGTTGCGCAGGAACTCGCTCAGGTTGGGCTGCTCCAGCAGCTCGGGCGGGTAGACCTGGTTGACGATCAGGCCGGAGAGCTGGATGCCCAGCTCGGAGAACATGGCCAGGGCCCGGTCGGTATCCAGGATCGCCATCTGTTCCGGGATCAGCACCATGAAGAAACCGGTGCTGGTCTGGTTGGTGATCAGGTCGGTGAAGGTGGTGATCCGCTGGCGGATGTCGAGCAGCTCGGCCATCATGGCATCTTCCTGCGCGCGCTCGCCCTTGAGCGAGGCGGCGACCTGCTCATACTCCGCCACCTGGCTGCGTGCCTCGGTGATCTTCTCCACCCACTTGGAGAGGATCTCGGCCATGGCGACCATGCGCACGCCGTGACCGAAGGGCGGCATGTCGAAGATGTACATGTCGAACTCGTTGGCCGCCACCAGCTCGGCCATGGCGTCGTAGGTGGCCGATTCGTACATGGACGGCTCGGCGGAGGAGGAGTCGATGTACTCCTCGATCTCCCGGGGCAGTTCCGCCAGGCCGTACATGTCGCGGATCTTCTGCTTGACGCCGGCCTGGTACTCGGCCACCCGACGGTCGGCGTCGATCTCGACCACGAAGAGGTTGGGGATCACCTCGATGACGCCCTTGCCGAAGAAGTTCTGCTCGAAGATGTCCGACAGCGAGGCCTGGGGGTCGGTGCTGAAGAGAAGCGTCTTCCGTTTCTTCTCGGTGGCCAGGTAGTAGGCGAGGGAGGAACTGGACGTCGTCTTTCCCAGCCCGCCCTTGCCGGCGAAGATGGCGACGCGGATCTCGGGGTGTGCGTCGAAGTAGGCTTTGAGCCCAGCCGGCTTCAAGGGGTTCACCTCCGGTGATCTCATCTCGCCGGACGCTGGACGTTGCGATCCGGCTAGTAGAGCGCGTCGGTGAAGTCGCGCTCGCGGAAGACCCGCTGCTTCCAGGACTCGATGTTGGGCACCGCGTACGGGAGGATCCGGAGCGAGTAGTAGGGCGGCAGAACGGGGATGCCCAGCATGTCGCCCAGGGTGATGAACATGAAGAGGTGCTCCATGTACATGCGCGTCCGGAGTGCCGCGGTCACGTTCCCGTGGGAGGCCATGCCGTAGAGGACGTCCTTCATCGCCGTTCCCAAGCCCTGCTTCTCCGTGCCCTCAGCCTGGGAAGGGTTCTCCTTTTCGGTCTTCTTCCGTCGCCAGAGCAATCTCCCTCACCTCGTCCCCTGAAGTGGCGCCAGGGCAGGGCACTGCGCCCTGCCCGGCGCCGGTTTCTGGCCGACTGCCTGCCTGCCGTTCAGCGCGCCGGGCTGGCCGACTCGCCCACCATGGAGACCGGGCGTGCCCGCGCTGCGAAGTACGAGCGGAGCGTCATGATGGCCATGCGGACGCCGAGGACGATCAGCACCACGCCCACCACGGTGAAGATGCCGTCCAGGGTGTGTGCCGCCCAAGCGATGTTGCCCAGGGGCGGCTGGACCAGCGTCTTCCCCGTGTAGACCGCCTTCGCGAAGATGTAGGTCTGGTAGGCGAGGCCCAAGATGGTGGTGACGATCATGAACATGGCCGGCCAGAAGGTCCAGCCGGTCTGGCTCCGCGCCCTGGCCAGGTGGATGGAGACCAGCATCAGCGCCAAGCCGGCCAGCAGCTGGTTGGAGCCGCCGAAGTAGAGCCAGAGGTTGTTCCACGAGCCCGAGACGGCGAAGAGCCAGGCGATCAGGATGCCGAGGAAGGTGGCCACGTGCTTCTGGCCGAGCACGGCGAAGCGCCCCTGGCCGGCGACCTCGGCGGAGATGAGGCGCCAGAAGCGGGTGACCAGCGACTGGACCGTGATGGCGTAGAGCACCAGCGAGACGCCGAAGAAAGTGGCCAGGAAGGCGGCCGCTCCCGGTCCGCCGAGAAAGCCTTCCGTCAGGCGGATCGCTCCCGCGACCCAGGCGGTGGTGTTCTTGGTGATCTCGCCGGGTGCCAGCACCATGTAGGCGGCCAGCGAGGCGAGCGCCACCAGGCCCTCCGACAGCATGGCGCCCGCGCCCACGGGGTGCGCGTCGGTCTCCAGGTCCAGCTGCTTGGCCGTGGTGGAGCTGCCCACCAGGCTGTGCCAGCCGGAGATGGCGCCGCAGGCGATGGCCAGGAACATCATGGGCCAGAGCGGCCCGGTGTTCGGCGACCAGAAGCCCTTCCAGGCCGGCTGCTGCAGGGGGACGTGGAAGACCGGCGAGAGCAGCCCGCCGACGATGATCAGCAGCACCGCGAGGAAGGTGGGGAAGAAGCTGATGAAGTTCATCGGCTGGATCAGCGAGGGCAGCGGTACCACCGACGCGACGAAGAGGAAGACGCCGACCAGGGCCGCCCAGAACGGGATCGACCAGGCGCCGAAGGGATCGGTGGGGGTCCGGAGGTAGACCCCGGCGACCACGGAGAGAGCGACCAGGACGAGACCGATCAACGTGGTCAACCCCACGTTGAGGCGAACCTTGTACATCAGCTGGCCGACGATGACCGCCGTGATGATGACCCCTACGGTGGCCGCGAAGGTGCCGGGGAGCGAGTTCCAGAACTGGGCGATGAAGAAGACGAAGGTGGCGGAGATCATCTGCAGGTAGAACAGGATGAAACCGAGCAGGGTGCTGCGCCCGCTGGCGCCCGTGAACTCGTACGCGATGGGGCCGAAGGAGCGTCCGTTGTTCCGCACCGAGACCATGATGGCCCCGTAGTCCTGAAGCCACCCGATGAAGAAGTTGCCCAAGATGATCCAGATCAAGGCGGGAAGCCAGCCATACTGGAGAGCGATGAAGGGGCCCAGGATCGGTCCCAGGGCGGCGACGCTCTTGAACTGGTACCCCCAGAGCACATAGCGGCTCGCCGGGAAGAACTCCACGCCATCCATGTACATGTGGGCCGGCGTGGTCCGCTTCGGGTCCGGTCTCCAGACCGTCCGATCGTACCAGCGGCCGTAGACCAGGTAGGCGATGGCGTAGAAGACCAGGGCCGCCACCACGAACCAGAACGGCGTCGTCACAGCTCTCCCTCCCCGAGGAAGCGTCACCGCCGTGACCGGCGGCGCTGTGAAACGTGGATTCGACCGGCGAAGAACGAAATCCTTCTATTGGGGCGAAGGGGCCGACTCAAAGGGAAACGACGACGCGGACGACCGCCGGAAAACCTGGGACAGGCTGGGCGGGTTCAGGCCGAGGCCCGCAGCTCCTCCCTCACCGCCTCGCAGGCCGCCGTCGGCGAGAGCTGGCGGACGACGTGGCGACCCGCCACGATCAGGGCCGGGCCCCTGCCGATCCGGTGCCGGAGGGTGAGCCAGAGCCCTTGGGGCGAGTAGGCATCCACGGTGACCGGCTCGACGGCGGAGCCGAACTCGGTCACCAGCGCATGGACCACCTCCACCGCCCGTTGCTGCTCCTCCGCCACCTCGGGCGGGTAGTCGCCCAACTGGTCGCGGGCGTAATCCAGCCGGGCCACCTGGAGGACGTCCATCCCCTGGCAGGCGGCGCACATGTTGAAGAATTCCGGAAGAAGCCCCACGATCTCAACCCGGATCCGCTTCACGGAGCCGCCCTCCCTTCTGGGTTCTCGTCATGATCATAGGCGGCAATCGCGTGAAAGGGAATATCGGGGAGCGAGAAGCGGGAAGGCCGGCGGCCGGCTCGCCGCCCGGCCCGCGATGGTACCGGTACCGGGCAGCGAGCAGTCGGCCGCTGTCAGGGGGCTCAGTCCTGCCGGACCGCCTCGACGTGGACGACGATCTTCACCTGGTCGCTGACCATCACTCCGCCGGCTTCCAGCACCACGTTCCAGTTGAGGCCCCAATCCTTCCGGTTGAGCGAGCCTTCCAGGGTGAAGCCGACGCGCTGGTGGCCGTAGGGGTCCCGAATCTGACCTTCGAGGGTGAGGGTAAGGGTGACGGGGTGGGTGACGCCGTGCATGGTCAGGTCGCCGAGGACCTCGTACTCGTCTCCCCCGCCGCGGGATGTGATGCTCCGGCTCTCGAAGCGGATCTCCGGGTAGCGCTCGACGTCGAAGAAGTTGGCGGACCGGAGGTCCGCGTCCCGGTTGGGTTCGCGTGTATCGACGGAGGCCGCCTGGATGACCCCCTCGATCTGGCAGCCCGGCAGGTTGTCCGGGTCCCCGCGCAGCTCGCCGGCGACCTGCGTGAACTGGCCGCGCACCGTGGCGATCATCATGTGGCGGACGGAGAACTCCACCGTGGTGTGGACTGGGTCCACCTTCCAGACGGTGCCGCTCCGGCTCGTCTCCTCAGCAGCTTGACCGACCGACATCCCCAAGCCTCCCTTGGCACAGGTATTTCGACGACTATGAAAATATACCCTGGACCCCCGCCCCGTGCAACCCGAAGCGGGACGCCACGTTCCGTCACGGAACGACGGGGCGTGCATCGTCTACAATCCGGACAGGGGGCGGGGGCCACGGCCAGCGAGAGGTTCGTCCATGCGTTCATCGCGCTCTGGCGCCTTCTCCGCCGCCGCACGCATCCCGTGCGCCGCGGTGAGATGACGCCGGAGCAGTATTGGCTGCTGCGGCACCTGGAGAGGTCCGGTCCGACGTCCATCGGCGAGCTGGCGGCGCAGCTCGGCATCAGCCCGAGTTCGGTCACCGTGGCCTGCAAGCGGCTGGAGCGGTGTGGCTTCGTCCGGCGCGAGCGGCAGACGGGCGACGAACGGGTCGTCAAGGTGCGCCTGACACCCCGCGGGTTCGGCCAGGTGCAGGCCTGGCGCGATCGCCTGTTCCAGTCGCTGGAACTTCTCCTGGAGCCTTTGAGCGAGGCCGAGCAAGAACAGCTGGCCCTTCTGCTGGAGCGGGTCGTCGAACAGGCGGAGAGGGCGGAGCGGACGGAGAGGTCCGAGGGGCCGGCGAAGGAGGTACCGGAGGGCGGAGGGGGAGAGAGCGAGGACCGGGTCCACGCCGCTCCCGGTTTGCACCGCGGGGTTGCAGAGCGCGGGGGGGCACGAGCCGTGACAGAGGAGGATCGGTAGGATGCCGGGCGGGAAAGAACGGGGCTGGGTCCGCCTCCTGGACTGGATCGAGGACGCTCTCTACCTGGCGGTCGCCGTCATGCTGGTCGCCCTCGCGGTCTCCGCGCTGGTCAGTGCGATCCGCCTGCTCCTGGGGGCGGGGGGTACCGCGGATGTCGCCCGCGTGCTCGACCCGCTCCTGGTGGTGATGATGCTTCTCGAGCTGCTCCACACCGTGGTCGTCTTCATCCGCACGCACGTGCTGGACTTCCAGCCGCTGCTGGTGGTCGCGCTCATCGCCAGCGTCCGGCGGATCCTGGTCCTGACCGTGGAGAGCCTGCCGGGGCGGGTGAGCGACTCGGCCTTCCGCCAGGGGATGGCGGAGTACGCGCTCAACATCCTGTTCATCGGGCTCCTGGTCTGGGCCATCCAGTACAGCCGCGGCAAGGCGGCCGGATGAGCCTGCGCCGGGCAGGCCGCCCGAGGGTCGAGCCGGTGGAGGGCCGGACGCCGGCCGGCCTCTTGGCTGCTGGTACCCGGGTGGGTATACTGGCGTGCGGACGCTGGCTGCCTGGCCCCGTAGGGCCAGGCGAGCAGCCAATCTCGCTGGTGCAGGAGGGATGGGGGTGGCGGTTCTGGTCTACACCACGCCCAGCTGCCCGTACTGCCGCGCCACCAAGCGCTTTCTGGCCGATCGGAAGGTCCCCTACCGGGAGATCGACGTCTCGCGGAACCCTGCCGCGGCGCGCGAGGTGGTCCGCAAGTCGGGTCAGATGGGCGTTCCGGTCATCGACGTCAACGGCCAGATCATCGTCGGCTTCGATCGCGCCCGCCTCGTCCGCGCTTTGGGGCTCCGCGAGTAGGGAGCCGCCCTGCGGAGGAGCCGGCGCATCCGGCGGGGTCCGGTGGGAACCCATTGCAGCTGTCCATGCGAAGCCGAAGGAGGCGAAAGGGATGAAGATCAAGCCCATCGACGACCGGCTCCTGGTCCGGCCCCTGCACGAGGAGGAGAAGACCGCCTCGGGGCTCTACCTGCCCGACACCGCGAGGGAGAAGCCCCAGGAGGGCGAAGTGCTGGCCGTGGGAACCGACGAGGAGCTGCAGAAGATCTTCAAGGCCGGCGACCGCGTTCTCTATGCGCGGTACGGCGGAAACGAGATCAAGCTGGACGGGGAGACGCACCTGATCCTGAGCCGTTCGGACGTCCTGGCCATCATCGAGGAGTCCTGAGGCGACGCCCGGACGCTTCCCGGAAGCGGGTGGACGGCCCCGGACCGCCGGAGGTGGAGCCTGTCGCATGGAGCTCGCAGACGAGTGCATCTTCTGCCGGATCGTGACGGGCCGTGCACCCGCCTTCCGCCTGCTGGAGAGCGAACGGGCCCTGGTCATCCTCGACGCCTACCCCGCCGCTCTCGGACACGCCCTGGTGATGAGCCGCCGCCACGCCCGCGATCTCTTCGACCTGGAGGAAGAAGAGATCGCCGAGATCGCCCGCCTCGCGCGGCGCGTGGCCCTGGCCCAGCGGCAGGTGCTGGGCGCCGGCGGCGTCAACCTTCTCAACTCCAACGGCCGGGCCGCCCAGCAGACGGTCTTCCACTTCCACCTGCACGTGCTGCCCCGGCAGACCGGCGACGGCCTCAACGTCTGGGCCGGCAAGCGTCTCCACCGCATCGACCCCGAGCTGGGCGAGCGCCTGCGCGCGGCCCTCGCGGCTCCCGCCATCTGAATCGCCTGCCACCGGCCGACCGACGGCCGGGCGGGCAGGCGCGCCCGCCGGTCCCTACCCCCCCGCCTTGCCCAGCAGGAAGCTGATGATCAGGACCAGCAGCACGAACAGGGTGATCGCGGTGTAGGTCAGGTCGCGCTCGCGGAGGAAGATCAGGACGGAGAGGAGCACGCGCGCGATGGGGGTGAGGACCAGGATCAGGATGCCCAGGTCGATGACGGCCAGCGGGTTTCCCCGGGCCAGGCCGAGGAAGACCTGCGCGAAGCCGGCGGGGCGTGCCAGAGGGAGCCCCGCGGGATGGACCAGGACGAGGACGAGACCGACCAGCATGATCACGGCGCTCAGCAGGACCCCAGCCCGGAGGACCCAGCTGATCAGGAGCTCGAGATCGACCGCCTTCCCTGTCCCCGCGTCCTCCGCCACCGGCGCGGCCTTCCGCTCGGACACCGTCTATCCCCCCAGACCCCGCAACAGCATCTCCACGCCGATGAAAAGAAGGATCGGGACGGCGATCAGCCGGAGCGTCCGGTTCCTGATCCGCGTCAGGACCAGCGAACCCAGCGAGGCCCCCAGCAGGACGCCCAGGGCGACCGGCGCCGTCGTCTCCGGACGGATGTCACCGCGGGCGAAGTAGATGGCCGCGCTGGCCGCGGCCGTCACCCCCATCATGAAGTTGCTGGTGGCGGAGGAGACCTTGAGCGGGAGCCGCATGAAGCCGTCCATGGCCAGAACCTTGAGGGCACCGGAGCCGATTCCCAGCAGGCCCGAGATCAGACCCGCCACGTACATCATGCCGAATCCCTGGGGAACGGCGGTGGCGGCATACTCCACCTGCCGGCCCAGGGCCGCGTCGTAGTAGCTGCCCTGGAGCTTCAGCCGTCGCGCCAGGGGGCTGGCCTGACGGGGCTCCGGGGGCGTGCCGCGACTCTTCTGGAGCGCGTTCAGTGCCGACCAGCCCATCAGCGCCGCAAAGATGATGTAAAGGTAACGGGCCGGGATGATACCGCTCAGGAACGCCCCCGTGATGGCGCCCGTCGTGGTGGCCATCTCCAGGAACATGGCGACCCGGATGTTGGTCAGATGGTCGCGGACGTAAGTGGCCGCGGCGCCGCTGGAGGTGGCGATCACGGTGACGATGCTGGCGCCGATGGCGTCGTGGATGTCCAGCCCCAGCCCCAGGGTAAGCATGGGGACTACGAAGACCCCGCCACCGAGCCCCAGGAGCGATCCCAACAGGCCGAAGACCACCGAAGCCGCGAAGGCTACGAGGCTGAAGTCCAGCAGGTGCATGAACGATAACCGCTCCCGAGGAGGTCGTTGAAGCCTCCGCCATTATAAGTCCTTCCTCAGACAAACACCCGGCGGCTCCGTCGCCGCATAGGCCGGGGCGAGGTGACGGAGCCGTGTGCGGAATCGCAGGGTGGGTGGACTGGGAGCGGGATCTCCGCCAGGAAGCTGGAGTGGCGGAGGCGATGGGGGCCACCCTGGCCTGCCGGGGACCCGACGATTCCGGCCTCTGGCTCTCGCCGCACGCCGCGCTGGCCCACCGCAGGCTGATCGTGGTCGACCCCGAGGTGGGCGTCCAGCCCATGGTGCGCGAGCGGCACGGCGCCCGCTACGTCCTCACCTACAACGGCGAGCTGTACAACACCGAGGAGCTGCGGGGCGAACTCCTGGCCCGCGGTTACAGCTTCCGCGGCCACTCCGACACCGAGGTGCTCCTGGCCAGTTACATGGAGTGGGGGGAGCGGGCACCGGAGCGCCTCAACGGGATCTTCGCCTTCGCCATCTGGGACGAGGAGGAAGAGGCGCTCTTCCTGGCGCGCGACCCGCTCGGCGTCAAGCCGCTCTTCTTCGCGCGGCGCGGCGGCGGGCTCCTCTTCGGCTCGGAGATCAAGGCGCTCCTCGCCCACCCGGCGATGGAGGCGGAGATCGACGGGGAAGGCCTGGCCGAGATCTTCGTCATGGGCCCGAGCCGGACGCCGGGCCTGGGCGTCTTCCGTGGCGTCGAGGAGCTCCGGCCGGGCAGCTGGCTCCGCTTCGACCGCCGGGGCGTCGAGCTTCGCCGCTACTGGCGGCTGGAGAGCCGGCCGCACGTCGACTCGCTGGAGGCGACAGCGGCCCGCGTGCGGGAGCTCCTGGAGGACGCGGTCCGCCGGCAGCTGGTCTCCGACGTGCCCCTCGGCGCCCTCCTCTCCGGCGGGCTCGACTCCAGCGCGGTCACCGCCTTCGCGGCCGCCGCCTTCCGGCGCGAAGGCCGCGGCCCGTTTCAGACCTTCAGCGTCGACTACGTGGGGAACGACCGCTACTTCCGGCCGAACGCCTTCCAGCCCGATGCCGACGGCCCCTGGGCCCACCGGGTGGCCGAGACCTTCGCCACGCGGCACCGGGACTTCCTCATCGACAGCGGCGAGCTGGCGGCGGCGCTCCGGCCCGCCCTCCTGGCGCGGGATCTGCCCGGCATGGCGGACGTGGACGCCTCGCTCTACCTCTTCAGCCGCGAGGTGAGACGGGAGGCGACCGTCGCCCTGGTGGGCGAGGCGGCCGACGAGGTCTTCGGGGGATATCCCTGGTTCCGCGATCCCCGCGCGCTGGACGGGCCAAGCCTTCCCTGGGTGAGGAAGATCGCCGAACGGGCCGAACTCCTGGCGCCGGACGTGCGGCGCCGGGTCCGCCCCTTGGAGTACGCGGCCGAGCGCTTTCGCGAAGCGCTCGCCGAGGTGCCGCCACTTCCCGGGGAGGGGGAGGAAGAGGCCCGCATGCGGGCCATGTCGTACATCAATATCACCCGCTTCCTGCCCATCCTGCTCGACCGGATGGACCGCATGAGCATGCGTGTCGGCCTGGAGGTCCGGGTCCCCTTCTGCGACCACCGTCTCGTCCAATACGTCTGGAACATCCCCTGGCGGCTGAAGACGGCGGGTGGACGCGAAAAGGGGATCCTCCGCCTGGCCATGCGCGGCATCCTGCCCGAGGAGGTCCTGGCCAGAAGGAAGAGTCCCTATCCCAAGAGCCACCACCCCGGCTTCCGGCAGGAGGTGCGCCGGCGGCTGGAAGCCATCCTGGAGGATTCCGACTCCCCGCTGGTACCGCTCCTCGACGTGGCGCGCGTCCGCGCCCTGATCGAGGAGGACGGCCGTTCCTTCGACCCGGCCTGGTTCTCGCAGCTGCTGGGCGGCGCCCAGCTCTTCGCCTACCTGGTCCAGACGGACGCCTGGCTGCGGCAGTACAAGGTCCGCATCGTCTGACGCCGACGCGCCCCAAGGGCGGCCGGCGCGCGCGACGGCGCGCATGCCGGCGGGAGCGAGAGGGCATGTTTAGGGCGGACCGGAAACCCCGGCCCGTCCAGACTTGCCCGGAAAGGGGTTGGGCCATGCCCATCACGCAAAAGGAAGCGCTTTCGCTGACCGAGATCCTCAACGGTCACGCCGCCGCCATCGACAAGCTGATGGTCGACGTCAACGCCGTCCAGGATCCGCAGCTGCGGAGCATCCTGGAGCGGCACCTGCGCGCCCACCAGCAGCACTACAACACCCTGCGCAACTTCCTGGCCCAAAGCGGGCAGACGCCGTCCTCGGCGCCCGACTTCAACTACACCGGCCAATACGGGGGCGGTTTCGGCAACCAGGGCTGGAACCCCCAGGGCGGCTTCCAGCCCTTTCAGGCCAACGAGTTTCGCGACCATCGCGCTTCGGACCGGACCGTCGCCGTCGACTCCCTGGATCGGTGCAAATGGCATGCGACGGAGACGCTCCACGCCGGCCTGGAGGCGGCCACCCCGCAGGTCCGGCAGGCGCTGCTCGGCATGTGCAAGGACCACGCCGACATGGCCTACGAGCTCTTCCAGTACCTGCACGCCCACAACTGGTACCCCGTGCCGCCGGTCCAGAGCGACATCATGCGCCCCGCCGCGCAGGCCTTCCCGGCCATGGCGGGCATGCCCGGCTTCTGAGGCGAAGGGCGGCTCCATGAGGCGGCGTCGCGGGACGCCGCCCTTCTTTTGTCACGGTCCGTCTCCCGTCGTCTGCGCTTGTCACCCTCTGCGCTCTGGCGTCAAGATGTTTCCAACGGGGACCCAGCGACGGCGCCTCGATCCTGTCCCTGGACGACGGGGGTGGCTTGGGTGGGCGAACGACCGGCCGGAGCGGTGGGGGACCTCCTGGCGCTGGCCCGGCGCAGGGCGAGCTGGGCGGTTCCCGACCTGGCGCGGCGGCTTGGCGTCACGGAGGAGACCTGGGACAGCTGGGAGAGCGGGCGCCGCCTCCCCCCGGTTCGCCGGCTGGAGGCGATCAGCGAGCTCCTGGAGCTCCCGGCCGAGCGGATCGCCACCGTCTGGATGGAGTCGGTCGATTCCGAGTCGAGCCTGTCGGAGGTGGCGGTCTGGCTCGCCCGCCGGGGCCACGCGCGGATGGCCCGGCGGCTCTTCGCCCGGGCGGTCGTCCTGGCGCGACGGCGGGGGACCTACGGCCAGGCCCTCGAGGTCCGGCTGCGGGCGGCCGACGCCGAGCTCCGCTGGGGGGACGGGCGGCGGGCGCGGCGGCAGCTGCAGAGCGTCCGCCGGTCGGCCCGGGCGGCGGGCGAGCTCCGTCTCCAGGCCGTCGCGGAGCAGCTCCTCGGGCTGAGCGCGGGCGAGCGCTCGGATCTGGAGCGGGCGCTCCAGCACCATATCGTCGCCTACGACACGGCGCAGCGCGAGCAGGCCCCCGGCGAGGAGATGGCCCGAGTCGCCATCAACCTGGGCACGGTGGTCCTCTCCCTCGGCCTGGTGCAGCTGGCGGAGCGGTGGTACCGGCGGGCGTTGGCCATGCTGGCCGGCGAGGCACCCGGCCGGGACGAGGCTCGGGCCCGCATGGGCCTGGGTGTGGCGCTGCGCCGGCTGGGCAGGGCGGAGGAGGCCTTCCACCAAGGGCGCCTGGCCCTCCGGGCGGCCCGGGAGGCGGGCGCCGACGACCTGCTCCCCCACATCCTCCTCAACGTGGCCATCGCCCTGACCGACGCCGGCCGTCTCCACGTGGCCCGGCGGATCTTCACCTACCTCGAGCTGCACGAGCCGCGGACCGCCCGGGAATGGGCTGCCTCCTTCTGGCCGGAGGCGGCGCGGGCGGCGCTTCTGGACGGCGACTTCCCGGAGGCGGAGAAGGCGGCCAAGCGGGCGCTCCTTGCCGGTGCCAGCGGCCTCGACGCCGCGCTGGCGCACCTGGCGCTGGGCGAGGTGGCCGCCGCCAGCCAGGCGGCGCCCGAGGCGACGGCGCAGTACCGGCTGGCCGCCGAGGCGCTCCAGCATGAACTGCAGCCTCAGGTGTGGTGGATCATAGAATCGATCCTGGACAGCTACCGCAGGAGCAGCGGCAGCGGCTCCGCCCCCGCGGCGGACCTGCGGCAGAAGGCACGGCACCAGGGTCGTCGCTGAGGACGGTATCCCTGTCGCGGGCCGGAGTCTCCCGAGCGGAAGCGAGGTGAGCCCGGCGTGAAGCGGCGGGCGTGGCGGGTCGTCGCCCTGGCCGGCATCGGGCTGGCGCTGGCGGCGCTGCTGAGCTGGACGGCGATCCCGACCCGGGTCGCCTCCGACCAGCTTCCTCCGCCATTCGGCATCGCCCTGACCCTCTGAGCCTGGGCGACGGCGGACGAGGTGCCGCCTTCCCCCAGCAAGCCCGGGCGGCCTTCGAGGGCTCCCCGGGCTCACCCCGTTCAGGCCGGCCGGATCGCCTCTGCGGCCCCTATCCGTCCCGATTCCCCCGGTCCGCGAGGAAGAGCCCCAGCTCCACCAGACGAGCCGCCCTGGCCGCGGCGGCGCGGACGAGGCGGCGCGCGCCGGCCATCGCCTCTTCGAGGTCCATGGGTCCGTCGACCACGGGCAGCAGCGCCGAGAAACCGGCCTCCCCGACCAGGAGGCGCTCCGCCCCCTCGCCGAGGCCGCCGGCCAGTCCGATGACGGGAATACCGCGGGCCGAGGCGCGGCGGGCCACCTCTGCCGGCGCCTTTCCGTAGGCGGTCTGGCGGTCCAGGCGCCCCTCCCCGGTCAGGACCAGGTCGACGCCTCGGAGGCGGTCGTCGAAGCGCAGCCGGTCCAGGACGAGGCGCGCTCCCTGCTCGAACCGGGCGTGGAGGGCGGCGAGCAGCGCGAAGCCCGTGCCGCCTGCGGCCCCCGCGCCGGGCAGGTCACGCCAGCGACCTCCGGCCGGCGGAGGGACGACCGCCTCCAGCCGGTCGGCCCACCGGGCCAGCGCCCGGTCGAGCCGGGCCACCTGGTCAGGCGTGGCCCCTTTCTGGGGGCCGTAGACGGCGCTGGCCCCCGTCGGGCCCAGGAGCGGGTTGGTCACGTCGCAGGCGACGGCCACCGGCGTGCGCGAGAGACGGGGGTCGAGGCGGCTGAGGTCGACCTCCGCCAGCCGCGACAGGGCGGCACCGCCCGCCTCCAGGGGCTGCCCGGAGCCGTCCAGGAGGCGCGCGCCCAACGCCTGGAGGAGGCCTGCGCCGCCGTCGTTGGTGGCGCTTCCGCCCACCGTCACCAGGAGCGAGCGGGCGCCGGCATCGAGGGCCGCCCGGACCAGCTCGCCCACGCCACGGCTGGTGGCGCGCAGCGGATCGCGCCGCCCGGGAGGGACGAGGCCGAGGCCCGCCGCCTGGGCCATCTCGATGACGGCGGTGCCGTCGGCCAGGAGCGCCCACTCGGCCTCCACCGGCTCGCCCAGCGGCCCGCTCACCCGCTGGCGGCGCCGCTCGCCGTCCAGGCCGTGGAGGAGCGCCTCGAGCGTTCCCTCGCCGCCGTCCGCCACGGGCAGCCGGACGAGCTCGTCGCCGGGACGCCGCTCCCACCAGCCCTCGGCGAGGGCGTCGGCCGTCTCTGCCGCGCTCAGGCTCCCCTTGAAGGAAGAGGGCGAGACCAGCAGCCGCACCCGCCGGCCACCTCCTGGGGTATGGTAGCAGAGCCGTCCGACTCGCGCCCGGGCGGCGGGAGGAGAGGCGAAGGCGGCGGAGGAAACGGTAGCCTCGGGATGGAGGCGGAAGCCTCGCGGGGGGTGCGGAGATGGCCGAGAAGGCGAACCAGGCCGAGAGGACGCCACCGGTCCGGCTGGAGGCGAGGGAAGGAAGCCCTCTCCGGAGGGCGGTGGGCTGGGTGCTCCTGGGCGTGGTGCTGGTCGACGTGGCCCAGCGGGTCCGGGCGTGGCTGCGGCCGGGGCCGATGCCGGCGCGGATCCAGCCGCTCTTCCTGGAAAGCCGGCTGCGGGCGCTGACGCTGGGCCCGAGGGAGGTGCTGCCCGCGCTGGAGCTGGCGCCGGGCATGGACGTGCTGGAGGTGGGGGTCGGGACCGGCTTCCTGACGCCGGCGCTGGCCGGGGCGGTGGAGCCGGGCGGCCACCTGGTGGGGCTGGACGTCCAGCCCGACCACTTCGAGGAGATCCGCTGGCGCCTGGAGGCGCAGGGGATCCGGAACGTGGAGCTGGTGCAGGGCGACGCGCAGAGCCTTCCTTTCGGGGACGCCAGCTTCGACCGGGTGGTGATGGTGACGGTGCTCGGGGAGGTGCCCGACCGGCGCCGGGCGCTGGCCGAGGCGCGCCGGGTCCTGCGCCCGGGGGGGCGTCTCTGCGTCACCGAGCACTTCGCCGATCCGGACTTCCTGTCGCCGGGGTGCGTGGAGCGGGCGGGCCGCGAGGTGGGGCTGGTCCCGCTGGGCCGGCGGGGCGGCTGGTTCCGGTACACGCTCTGCTTCGGCCGCGGCGAGCCGGATGCCTGAGGGGGCGGTGCGGACGATGGCGGGGATCTTCCAGGGCAAGGCGGCGCTGGTGACGGGCGGCGGGACCGGCCTCGGCTACGCCATGAGCCGGATGTTGCTGGAGGAAGGGGCGCGCGTGGTCATCGCCAGCCGCAACCGCGAACGCCTGGACGGGGCGGCGGCGGAGCTGCGCCGGACGACCGGAGGCGAGGCGCTGGCGATGCCGCTGGACGTCCGCGACGCCGAGGCGGTGGAGCGGGTGGTGGAGGCGGCGGTGGAGCGGTTCGGGCGGCTGGACTTCCTGGTCAACAACGCCGCAGGGAACTTCGTGGTCCGGGCGGAGGAGCTCTCGCCGCGCGGCTGGGACGCCGTGGTCGGCATCGTCCTGGACGGGAGCTTCTACTGCTCGCGCGCCTTCGGCCGCCACGCCATCCGCCGCGGCGGAGGGGGCGCCATCCTCAACGTGGTGGCCAGCTACGCCTGGACGGGCGGTCCGGGCACGGTCCACTCGGCGGCGGCCAAGGCGGGCGTACTGGCCATGACGCGGACGCTGGCGGTGGAGTGGGCGCCCTTCGGCATCCGCGTCAACGCCATCGCGCCGGGGCCGGTGCCCACCGAGGGCGCCGCCTCGCACCTCTTCCCGGGGGAGAGCGACCTGCGGGCGCTGGAGGCGCAGGTGCCGCTGGGACGCCTGGGAACGCCGGAGGACGTGGCGCGGGCGGCTCGCTTCCTGTTGTCGGAGGAGGCGAGCTGGATCACCGGCGAGGTGCTGACCGTGGACGGCGGGCAGTGGCTGGGCAAGGGGATGTTCCGCGTGCCCGCCGGCGGCTCTCCCCACCAGGGGGTGGACCGATGAACGTCACCCCGGTCCCCGACGTGCGAACCCGGCGGTGACGCCGGCCCGGCCGAGACGCGCTCCTTCTCCGCCGAGCCCCGGGCACAGGACGAGAGACGCAAACTAACGACCATATATCAAATGACTCGACAAAGGATGGGTCGCGCAGACGACGAAAACCATGTGCACAAGGGGGGATGCACATGGCGGATGAGCGCGTCCAGGTGGTGAGCACGAGCGAGGCCATCGCCGACCCGGGTCCGCTGGGGCTGGCGGGCTTCGCCATGACCACGTTCATCCTCAGTGCGACCAACGCGGGACGGATCGGTTCGGGCACCGCCTTCCTCACCCTGGCCTTCTTCTACGGCGGTCTGGCGCAGCTCCTCGCCGGCATGTGGGAGTATCGGCGGCGGAACACCTTCGGGGCGACGGCCTTCTCCAGCTACGGCGCCTTCTGGATCGCCCTGGCCAGCATGGTGGCCCTGGAGCACGCCGGCTACGTCGAGATGAGCGGCGACGCCATGGGCTTCTGGCTCCTCGCCTGGACCGTCTTCACCTTCTATATGTGGATCGGCAGCTTTCGCCTCAACAACGCGCTCCTGGCCGTCTTCACGCTTCTCTTCGTCACCTTCCTCCTGCTGACGCTGGGCGCCTTCGGATCGGCCGGCCTCGGCGTCGCAGGCGGCTGGACCGGCATCGCCACCGCCCTGGTGGCCTGGTACGCTTCGGCCGCAGGGGTCATCAACGACGTGAGCGGCAGGGTCGTCCTTCCCGTCGGACCGAGGAACACGGGCGCGGCCGGCCCGGCGCGCGCCGCTGCGCGGGCGGGCTAGCCGCAAGGCGGCGCCCCTGGCGGGCGGGGCGGAGCCGCTCTTCGCCGCCCCGCCCGCAGGAGAGGAGGCGAGGACGGCGAACGGCGATGAAAAAGAGTTGCGCGGCGCGCCCGGCGACGGGAGGAAGCCCTGCGCGTCGTGGTTTCTCTGCACCGGTAAGAGGGAGGTGTAGTCGGTGGCGGTACCCGAGCGACCGGAACTGCCGGAGGGCCTGGACGCCCTCCTTCAGGAGAACCGGACCTTCGAGCCTTCGCCCGAGTTCAAGGAGAAGGCGCTCTGGAACGACCCTTCCATCTACGAGGAAGCGGACCGCGATCCGGAGGCTTTCTGGGCGCGGATGGCCCGGGAGCAGGTGACCTGGTTCAAGCCGTGGGAGAAGGTGCTGGAGTGGGATCCGCCCTTCGCCCGCTGGTTCGTGGGCGGCCAGCTCAACGTCAGCTACAACTGCCTCGACCGTCACGTCCGGAGCGGCCGGCGGAACAAGGCGGCCATTCTCTGGGAGGGCGAGCCGGGCGACACCAAGGTGATCACGTACGACCAGCTGCTCCGCCAGGTGGAGCGGGCGGCCAGTGGCCTGAAGGCGCTGGGCGTGCGCAAGGGCGACCGCGTCGCCATCTACATGGGCATGGTGCCGGAGCTGCCGGTGGCCATGCTCGCCTGCACCCGCATCGGCGCCGTCCACAGCGTGGTCTTCGGCGGGTTCAGCGCCCAGGCGCTGCGCGATCGGATCCTGGACTCCCAGGCGAAGGTGCTGATCACCCAGGACGCCGGCTGGCGACGCGGCAACCTGGTGCCGCTCAAGGCCAACGCCGACGAGGCGGTGCGGGAGACGCCCTCCATCGAGCACGTGGTGGTGGTGGAGCGGGTCGGCCCGGAGAAGGCGGCCTCCACCGGGGCTTCCTGGGTGGAGGGGCGCGACATCCGCTGGGACGAACTCCTCGCCCAGGCCGAGCCCCACTGCGAGCCGGAGCCCATGGAGTCGGAGGATCCCCTCTATATCCTCTACTCCAGCGGCACCACCGGGAAGCCCAAGGGGATCCTCCACACCACCGGCGGTTACCTGACCCAGGTGGCCACCACGCACAAGTACGTCTTCGACCTGCACGAAGAGGACGTTTACTGGTGCGCGGCGGACATCGGCTGGGTGACCGGCCACAGCTACATCGTCTACGGGCCGCTGGCCAACGGCGCCACCACGGTGATCTACGAGGGCGCCCCCGACTTCCCCGCCCGCGACCGCTGGTGGCAGATCGTGGAGAAGTACGGGGTGAACATCCTGTACACGGCGCCCACCTCCATCCGCACCTTCATGCGCTGGGGGACGGAGTGGCCGGCACGCCACGACCTCTCCAGCCTCCGGGTCCTGGGCAGCGTCGGCGAGCCCATCAACCCCGAGGCCTGGGTCTGGTACTACAAGTACATCGGCGGCGAGCGCTGCCCCGTCGTGGACACCTGGTGGCAGACGGAGACCGGCGCCATCCTGATCACGCCGCTGCCGGGGATCACCCGGCTGAAGCCCGGCTCCGCCAGCCGCCCCTTCCCGGGCATCCGGGCGGTGATCGTCAACGACCGCGGCGAGCCGGTGGCCCGGGGACAGGGCGGCTACCTCTGTCTCACCCACCCCTGGCCCGGCATGCTGCGGGGCCTCTACGGGGATCCGGAGCGGTACAGGCAGGTCTACTGGAGCCGCTTCCCGGGGCTCTACTTCACCGGCGACGGCGCCAAGTACGACGAGGACGGCTACTTCTGGCTCCTGGGCCGGGTCGACGACGTAGTCAACGTCTCCGGCCACCGCATCGGCACCTATGAGGTGGAGAGCGCGCTGGTCGACCATCCCGACGTGGCCGAGGCGGCGGTCATCGGGCGGAACGATCCGGTCAAGGGGCAGGCGATCTCCGCCTTCGTCACGCTGAAGGAGGGCGTGGAGGTCAGCCCGGCCAAGGTCGACGAGCTGAAGCAGCACGTGGTCAGGGTGATCGGGGCGCTCGCCCGCCCGGCCGAGATCTTCTTCACGGCCGAGCTGCCCAAGACGCGTTCGGGCAAGATCATGCGCCGGCTCCTGCGCGACATCGCCGAGGGGCGGGCGCTGGGCGACACGACCACCCTCGCCGACCCCGCCGTGGTGGAGCAGTTGAAGGCGCAGTACGAGGAGACGGAGAATCCTGCCTGAGCCCCCGATTCCGCCCTTTCACCGGGGGGAGGGGTGATCGGGGCAGGCGGCCCGGCCGGCAGTCAGCTTCGCCGCACCGGGCCGCCCCCTTCTGGGCCTGCGGTTCTTTCAGGCCGTCGCCCGCTGTTCCCCGGCGGTGCGGGAGGCGAAGAGCGCCTCCCCCGCCATCTCCCAGGCCCCCTCGAAGAGCTGCAGCGCCTCGGCCGCGGCACCGGGCGCATCCGCCGAGACGGCGGCGCCGAGCGCCGGCGGGATACCGCCGGCGGCCTCCTGCCGGACGGTCCCCGTCCCTCCGACCCAGAGCAGGAGCCGGCGGCCGTCGGCCACCGTCAGCACCGCCTGCGGCCAGCCGGGCAGGCTCCGTACCTGCGCGCCCCGCCGGGCCAGGAAGCGGGCCGCCTCGCCGCTGGAGCGGCCGGCCGCCAGCAGGAGGCGCAGCCGGAGGCCGCGCCGGAGTGCGGTGGCCAGCGCCTCCAGGAGATCGAGGTCCCCTGCCGCGGGCAGCGCGAGGTCGAGCGTGTGCCGGGCATCCTCCACCAGGCGGAGGAGCCGGGCCTGGGCCTCGCCCGGAGCCAGGACCTCCAGGCGTTCGCCGGTGGCGGCGGGGGCGGCGGCGGGGACGAGGGCGGCCAGCGCCTTGGGCACGTCGACGTAGCCGGCGCCGGCTGCCTCCGGCTGGTGGAAGCGGTCGTCGGCACCGGCCATCAACGCCCGCTTCACCTGGTCGGGGCTGGCTCCGGGCTGCCGCTGGAGGAGGAGGGCGGCGGCACCGGCGCAGATGGGCGTCGCCATCGAGGTGCCGGAGAGGCGGAAGTAGTCTCCGTCGACCCGGAAGTCGGGATGGGCCTGGTCGAGCGCCGATCCGGGCGCCCGCAGCGAGACGATGCCCACGCCCGGCGTCACCAGGTCAGGTTTCCGGCCCAGCTCCAGGGTCGGTCCCCGGCCGGAAAAGGAGGCGACGGCGTCATCCGCCTTGGCGGGGGTGCGCTTGTCGTCGGTGGCGCCGACGGTGATCAGGAGCGGGTCGATGCCGGGGGAGCTGATGGTGAAGGGCGCCGGGCCGTCGTTCCCGGCCGCCACGCAGACGACGAGGCCGGCCTGCCAGGCCTTCTCGAGCGCCTGGCAGAGGGGGTCGATCTGGTAGGGGATCCAGCCCGGCCCTCCCAGGGAGAGGGAGAGGACGCGGATGCCCAGGTGCTGCCGTTGCTCGAGACACCACTGGACGCCGGCGATGATGGTGGAGATGGAGCCGCTCCCCTGGGCGTCCAGCACCTTGACCGCGGCCAGCTGCGCCTCCGGGGCGCTTCCCCGGTAGCGGCCCTGGCTGGAGTGGCCGTTGCCCAGGGCGCAGCCGGCCACATGGGTGCCGTGGCCGTTGTCGTCGTAGGGCTCGGAGCGACCGTTGACCAGGTCGTGGAAGGCGACGATCCGATTGCCGGGCCGGGTCAGGTCGGGGTGGGGGTAGACGCCTGTGTCCAGGATGGCCACGGTGACGCCTCGGCCGGTCCAGCCCGACGTCCACGCAACCGGTGCGCCCACCGCCGGGACGGCCACGTCGAGGAGCGCGTGCACGCTCCGGTCGAGGTGGAGGCGGAGCACCGCGGGATGGGCGGCCAAGGCGGCCAGCGAACGGCGGGGCAAAGTGACCAGCAGCGCCTCCACCAGGGGCAGCTCGCCCACGATCGTGGCGCCGCAGCCGTCGATGTGGCGGCGCAGATCCCGCTCCGCGGCCTCGTCCAGCCCCGGCTGCCTCTGGACCAGGAGGCGGAGTTCGGACTCGGGTGCGGGCCCTTCCTGCAGCTGGCGGAGCAGGGCCGGATCGCACTTGTGCAGGTGCGGTGCCAGGTTTTCGTCGATACCGATCATCGGTTCGCCCCCTTTGAGGGGACCAAGCCCCCGCAGATCGCAGGTATCCTACTCGGTCAAGCTCCGGGGAGTGAAGGCGGAAGAGGTCGAACCGGGGCGGGCCCCTCGGGCGGCGCGTGGGCCGCCCCGGTGCCGGCGACGGCCTCCAGCTCTGCGAGCACGGGCAGGTGGTCGGAGGCGAGGGCGCTCTCGCCGCCCGGGTCGCGCCAGAGGCCCGCCCTGACCACCCTCCAGCCCCTGCCGACCAGGATGTGGTCGATGCGGTAGCGGGGCCGCTCCGAGGGGTAGGTGGCCTCGGCGCTCCCCGCGCAGCTGTCCGAGAGGCTGCCCCGCAGCGGCGACAGCTCTTCCGCCTCCAGGGAAGCGTTGAAGTCCCCCGCCAGGATGGCGAGAGGGCCGGCCTGCCGGATCCAGCCCGCGACCGCGAGGCTCTGGCGGGCCCGCTCGGCCGCATCGAGCCCGAGGTGGGTGACGGCCACGGGGATCGAAGTCTCACGGTCCGGCCGGAGCTGGGCGGCGAGGAGGAGCCTGGGCTCGGGCCGGCCCGCCAGGCCGAGGAGCGCCGGCGCCCGCCGCCAGGGAGGAAGGGTGCGAGCCGTGACCCGCCGCAGCGGATACCGGCTCAGGAGCGCGTTGCCGAAGGCGGCGCGGCCGCGGCGGAAGGCGGGGGCGAAGCGTCGCACGGGGAGCCCGGCCAGCCCGGCCAGGTACCGGGCCTGGTCGACGTCTCCCCGCTGCGGCCAGTAGCGGCTCACCTCGGTCAGGGCCGCCAGATCCGGCTCCGCCGAGCGCAGGACGCGGGCGATGCGCTCCAGGTCGAGGCGACCGTCGCGGCCGACGCCTGAATGGATGTTCCAGGTGAGCACGCGCAACGTCACGCGGGAGCCGACCTCGCTCGTCCCGGAGCGGTTCGGCCGGACCGGGACCGGTGGCAGAGAACGGGCGGAGAAGGGCAGCCCGCCCTTCTCCGCCAGCGTAGCACGTCGGGTCAGCGGTCGGCCCGCCCGGTCAGCGGGCGGTTCCGCGCGGGGTCAGTCCGGCCGGCGCGGCGAGACCGCGCCGGCCCCGCGCCGGTCGTCCACCTCGTCGCGGATCTCCTGCCGGAAGCCCTCGATGGCCTCGCGCCGCCGCTGGTTCTTCTCGCGGATCGCGTCCTCCTGCCCCTCCGGGAGGTCTCGGGCATGGGCCCGCATACGTTCCCGGGCCTCCCGCAGGTTCTCGAAGGTGTTCTCGATGTGCTGCCGCAACTTGGCGACGTTGTCCGAGCGATCATCCGGCTTGGGCAAGCGACCACCTCCCGGCGGTTAGCATGCCCGGTCGAGGATCTCCCGCACCCGGCGGACGGGAGCCTTCGCATGAAGAAGGCCATCCTCGAGGAGGATGGTGACGGCACGCGTGCGCGCTTCCGCAAGGAGGCGAGGGACGGGCCGGGCCCGCCAGCGGCTACCATGGAGTCCGGAGGCGGGCCCTGGGGAATGCACGACGTCGACCTGACCGTCGTCGGCGCGGGTGTCGTCGGCCTGGCGGTGGCGGCGCGCCTGGCCGCGCCCCGGCGGACGGTCTGGATCCTGGAGCGGAACCGGCGGGCGGGCGAGGAGACTTCCTCGCGCAACAGCCAGGTGATCCACTCCGGCCTCTACTACCGGCCGGGTTCGCTCAAGGCGGAGGCCTGCGTGGCCGGCAACCGGCTCCTCTACCCGCTCTGCGAGCGGCTCGGCGTTCCGCACCGGCGGACCGGCAAGCTGGTGGTCGCCTCGAGCGGGGAGGAGCTGCCGGCGCTCGGGCGGCTGGCGCGAAACGGCGAAGCCTGCGGCGTGGAGGGGATCCGCCTGCTCGAGGCCGGCGAAGTCCGCAGGGTGGAGCCGCACGTCCGCGCGCGGGCGGCGATCTGGGTCCCTTCCACCGGCATCCTCGACGCGGCCACGCTGGTCCGCGCCCTCGCGGCGGAGGCGCGCTCGCGCGGCGCGGAGCTGCTGCTCCAGACGCGGCTCGTCGCGGTGGAGCCGGCGCCGGAGGGTTTCCGGCTGACCGTCCGCGATCCCGACGGCGAACTCTTCCGGTACACCTCGCGCCTGGTGGTCAACGCCGCCGGGCTCGAGGCCGACCGGGTGGCGGCGCTGGCCGGGATCGAGCCGGAGGCGGCCGGCTACGGGCTCCGCTTCGCCAAGGGCGAGTACTTCAGCGTCCGCCCGGCCAAGGCCGGGCTGATCGGGCGCCCCGTCTACCCGCTGCCGGAGGCGGAGGTGGCCGGGCTCGGCATCCACGCCACACCGGACCTCGACGGCCGCCTTCGCCTCGGACCGGACCTCACCTGGCTCGACCCCGGCTGGCGGGAGCGCCCCGACTTCACGGTCGACCCCTCCAAGCGCCACGCCTTCTGGGAAGCGGCCCACCGCTACCTGCCGGAGCTGGAGCCGGACGACCTGGCCCCGGAGATGGCCGGCGTCCGCCCGAAGCTGCAAGGCCCGGGCGAGCCGCCGCGCGACTTCGTGGTCCGCCACGAGGCGGACCGGGGGCTGGCCGGTTGGGTCAACATGGTCGGCATCGAGTCGCCCGGGCTGACCGCCGCGCCGGCCCTGGCCGAGCGGGTGGCCGGGCTGCTGACCGACCTCCTCTGAACCGGCGAAGGACCGGCTTCGGGCGACGTTCCCGGACGCCGACCGGGCCGGGAGCGGGCTGAGGCGCAGGTGCGGGGGCGGTCGCAGACGAAAGGAAGCCCGACCTGCCGCGCGCTTCTCCGCGGCGGGCGCGGAGGGGAGGTGCTGGCCTCGGCCGTCATCCGGACTCTCCTCGACGGTTTCCCCGGTCGCAGCGAGCGCGGCTACCTCGGGTGGAGCTCCTGCCACCTGGTGGTCACCGGGCGCGGCCGGCGGATCCTCTTCGATACGTGCGGCATGAACGAGCGGGTGGAGCTGCTGCCGCGCCTCCGTGCCGCGGGCGCGGAGGCGGAGGAGGTGGACCTCGTCGTCCTCAGCCATCTCCACTTCGACCACGCGGCCAACTGGGACCTCCTCCCCCGCGCGGAGATCCTCGTCCACCGCAGGGAGCTGGCCTACGCCACCTCCGCCGAGGCGGACGTGGCCGTCCTCCGTGACCACGCCCGCGAGCTGGCGCGCCACCCCAGGCTCCGCCTGGTCGACGGGGAGGCCGAGCTCGGGGAGGGTCTCCGGCTCCTGGAGGTGCCGGGGCACACGCCCGGCAGCCTGGCGCTTCAGGTGGGGGGCGCCGTCCTCTGCGGCGACGCGCTGAAGAACCGCTGGGATCTGGCCGGCGGCGTCCCGGAGCCGGTCTGGGAGCCGCGCCAGGCGCGGAGGGCCATCGAACGGCTGGCGGCCTCGGCCGAGCGGCTCTACCCCGGCCACGACGCGCCGCTCCAGCGGCGCGGGGACGCCTGGGAGCCTTTGAGCAGGCCGCGCGTGCGGATCTTCCTGCCGGCCGGCGAGGTGCGGGAGCTCCGCGCGGACGGCGGGACCGGGGAGGAGGTGTGATCGCACCTTGCGGAGCGGGAATCCGGTCGCGCCGGACGAGGCGGTCGACCTCGCCCGGGGAAGCTTCGACTTCCACGTGCACGCCGCGCCCAGCCTCTTCCCGCGCGCGACCGACGATCTCCAGCTCGCCCGGGAGGCCCGGGCGGCGGGGATGGCCGGCTTCGTGCTCAAGGCGCACGAGGGGTCGACCGCCGAGCGGGCCGCCCTCCTGGAGGAGGCGGTGCCGGGGATCCGGGTGGTCGGCAGTCTGACGCTCAACCATTTTGTCGGCGGCTTCAACCCGGCGGCGGTCGAGGCGGCGCTGGCGCTGGGCGCCCGGGTGATCTGGATGCCCACGCTGCACGCGGCCCAGCACCTCCGTCACTACGGCGGAGCCGGCTACCGAGAACAGCCGAGCCGCGTGGAGCTCCGCCCACGGCCGCCGCTCTCCGTCCTGGACGAGAACGGCCGGACTCGTCCCGAGATGGTGGAGATCCTCCAGTTGATGGCCCAGGCCGGGGCCGTTCTCTGCACGGGCCACCTCGCACCCGCGGAGAGCCTCGTCCTGCTCCGTCTGGCCCGCGAGCTCGGGGTGGAGCGGCGGGTCTTCACGCACCCCGACCTGGCGGTCACGCGGGTGGGGTTGGAGGTGCAGCGGGAGCTGGTCCGAGAGGGCGTCTACGTCGAGAAGAGCCTCCTCACCACCCTGCCGGCCTGGGGCGGGCAGGGCGTGGAAGAGCTGGTCGGCTCCATCCGCCGGTTGGGGGTGGAGCGGGTTCTCCTCCAGAGCGATCTGGGACAGGCGGCCAACGGTTCGCCCGTGATCGGCTGGTTGCGCGGACTGGGAGCGTTGGTGGCGGCGGGCATGCGGGAGGGAGAGCTGCGACGCGTGGCGGGCGAGAACGCGCGCGAACTCTTGGCCCCGTAGCCGGGAAGCCTGGTGACCGCGGGAGTACGCCTCTTGGGAAGATCAAAGACGGGGGAGGCGCCACGACGTGTTCGACTGGATCCGCCAGATGGACCGCACCCAGCGGCGGGCACTCTTCGCCACCTTTGCCGGCTGGGGCCTGGATGGCATGGACGTCCAGATCTACTCGTTCGTCATTCCCACGCTGATAGCGCTCTGGGGCATCAGCCAGGGACAGGCCGGGATCCTGGGGACGGCGGCGCTGCTTCTCTCGGCTCTGGGCGGCTGGCTGGCGGGAATGCTGGCCGATCGTGTAGGACGCGTCCGCCTGCTTCAGATCACCGTGGCCTGGTACGCCTTCTTCACCTTCTTGAGCGGCTTCACCCACTCGTTCGAGCAGCTCCTGGTGACCCGCGGGCTGCAGGGGCTGGGCTTCGGGGGCGAGTGGGCGGCGGGCTCGGTCCTGATGGGCGAGCTGGCCGACCCGCGTTTCCGCGGCCGCGCCGTCGGCACCGTGCAGAGCGGTTGGGCGGTGGGGTGGGGCGTCGCCGTCCTCGCCTCCACCCTCTTGTTCTCGCTCCTGCCCGAGAACTGGGCGTGGCGCGCCATGTTCTGGCTGGGCCTCCTGCCCGCCCTTCTGGTGGTCTACATCCGCCGCCACGTCCGCGAACCGGAGGTCTTCCAGGCGACCCGGAGGAAGGTGGAGGCGGGCGCCCGCGCCTCCAGCGCCGAGATCTTCGGGGAAGGGCTCCTGCGGACGACGGTCCTGGCTTCCTTGATGACGACGGGCATCCAGGGCGGCTACTACGCCATCACCACCTGGCTTCCCACCTACCTGAAGAGCGTGCGGCACCTCTCGGTGCTCAACAGCGGCGCCTATCTGGCCGTGGTGATCCTGGGCTCCTTCGCCGGCTACATCACCGCCGCCTATCTGGCCGACCTGATCGGCCGGCGCCGGAAGATCCTTCTCTTCGCGGTCCTGTCGGCGGCGACGGTGGTAGCCTACGCCTATCTGCCCATCAGCGACCGCATGATGCTCGTCCTCGGCTTCCCGCTCGGCTTCTTCGCCTCGGGCATCTTCAGCGGGCTGGGCCCGTACCTGACCGAGCTCTACCCGACTCGGGTGCGCGGGGCGGGGCAGGGTTTCGCCTACAACTTCGGACGCGGCGTGGGAGCGCTCTTCCCGGGACTGGTCGGCTTCCTCAGCGCGCAGATGAGCCTGGGACCCGCCATCGCCCTCTTCGCCGTCATCGCCTACGCTCTGGTGGTGGGGATGCTGCTGCTCCTGCCGGAGACGGCGGGGAAGGAGCTGGTCGCCTACGACTGAACCGGCGGAGCCTGCGAGGGAGGCGGCCGCAGAGCCCCTCCCCGAAACGGTGGTGCGCGGGCTGGAGGAAGCGGTGGGACGGGGCAACCTGCTTCTCGGGCGCGGCGAGCGGGTGCTCTACGGCTACGACGCCACCGTGGTGCGCGGGGTCCCCCGCGCGGTGGCCCGACCGGCGACGACCGGGGAGGTGGCGGCCGTCCTCCGCCTCTGCCACCGCGAGCGGCTGCCCGTGATCCCCCGGGGAGCCGGGACGGGCCTCTCGGGCGGAGCCGTCCCCGTGCGGGGAGGCGTCGTCCTCGACCTGGGGCGGATGAACCGGATCCGGCGCATCGACCGCCAGGATCTCTACGCGGAGGTCGAGGCCGGCGTCAACACCCGCCGCTTTCAGGAAGCGGTGGAGGCGGAGGGCCTCTTCTTCCCCCCGGATCCCTCCAGCGCCGTCGCCTCCACCCTGGGCGGAAACCTGGCGGAGAACGCAGGCGGCCCGCGCGCCTTCAAGTACGGCGTCTTCCGCGACTACACCCTCGGCCTGACCGTGGTCCTGGCCGACGGGAGCATCCTGCGGACCGGGGGCCGCACCGTCAAGAACGTGAGCGGTTACGACCTGACCCGCCTCTTCGTCGGCTCGGAGGGGACGCTGGGGGTGATCACGGAGGCGATCCTGAAGCTGATCCCGCCACCGGAGGCCCGGCGGACGCTGATGGCCGGCTTCCTCCGCCTGGAGGAGGCGGCCGAGGCGGTGAGCGCCATCATCGCCGCGGGACTGCGACCGTCGGCGCTGGAGCTGATGGACGAGTCGTCGATCCGTGTGGTGGAGGAGTACCTCCACCTGGGTCTGCCCCTGGATGTGGAGGCGATCCTCCTGATCGAGGTGGACGGGCCCGCGGCGGTGGTGGAGGAGGAGGCCGGGGCGGTGGCCGATCTCTGCCGGCGGCAGGGGGCCAGCCTCCTCCGGCTGGCGCGGGAGGAGGCGGAGGCGGCGGAGCTGTGGCGGGCCAGGAAGGCGATCTCGCCGGCGGTGGCGCGGATCAAGCCGACCAAGATCTCGGAGGACGCCACCGTCCCCCGCAGCCGGATCCCCGAGATGGTCCGCCGCCTGAAGGAGATCGCCCGCCGCCATGCGGTCACCCTGGTCGTCTTCGGCCACGCCGGTGACGGCAACCTCCATCCCAACATCCTCTGCGACGCCCGCAACCCGGAGGAGATGGAGCGGGTCTGGCGGGCGGTGGCCGAGATCTTCCGCGTGACGCTGGAGCTGGGCGGGACCTTGAGCGGGGAGCACGGGATCGGCGTATTGAAGGCGCCCTTCCTGGGGTGGGAGCACGGGGAGGCGGGCCTGCGCGCCATGCGGGCGATCAAGGCGGCCCTCGACCCGCACGGCATCCTCAACCCGGGGAAGCTCTTCCCGGATCAGGCGCCGGGCTGGCCGGTCCCCATCCCCGACGCTCCCCGCAGGCCGGAGGCGCGCTCCCGGTCCGCCAGCGCGGGAAGGAGCCTGGGAGGGTGAGAGGATGAGCCTGCGCATCGACCTGAACGCCGACCTGGGCGAGAGCTTCGGCCCCTGGAAGATGGGGGAGGACGACGAGCTTCTCCGCCGGATCACCTCGGCCAACGTGGCCTGCGGCTTCCACGCCTCCGATCCGGTGACCATGGCCCGCACCGTCCGCGCCGCCGCACGCCTCGGCGTGGCGGTGGGAGCGCATCCGGGCTACCCGGACCTGGTCGGCTTCGGACGCCGCGACCTCGAGATGAGCCCGGAGGAGGTGGAGGCGAGCCTGCTCTACCAGATCGGCGCCCTGCGCGCCTTCTGCGAGGCCGAAGGCGTGCCGCTCCACCACGTCAAGCCGCACGGGGCCATGTACAACCGGGCCGCGCGCGACCCCCGGCTGGCGGAGGCCATCGCCCGCGCCGTCCGCCGCCTCGACCCGAGCCTGATCCTCTACGCCCAGCCCGGCGGCGAGCTGGCGCGGGCCGGCCGCGAGGCGGGGCTGCGGGTGGCCCTGGAGGCCTTCGCCGACCGGGGCTACTTGCCCGACGGGCGCCTCCAGCCCCGCGCCCAGCCCGGAGCCGTCCTCCACGACCCGGACGAGGTGGCCTCCCGTGCCCTGCGCATCGTACGCGACGGCCGCGTGACCGCCGTCAGCGGCGAGGAGGTCGAGCTCCAAGCGGAGACGCTCTGCGTCCACGGTGACAACCCCGAGGCCGTCCGCCTGGTGGACGCGCTCCGCCAACGGCTGGAGGCGGCGGGCGTGGAGATCGCCCCGGTCGGCGCTTGAGCCGGAGGCAGGGCTCCCGGCCCGGGCCGGGGAGCCGGCCGGCCTACCGCCTCCGCCCGGCCGGCGAGCGGGCCGTCTACATCGACCCGCTGGACGCCGGCGGCCGGCCGCTGCCGCCGGCTCCGGAGACGGCGGACCGCCTGGCCGCCTGGGCGGAGACGCTCCACCCGCTGCCGGAGGGGATCGAGGCGGTCCTGCGCGGTTATGCCACGCTCTACGTCGAATTCGACCCGGAGCGCTGGGCTGAGCCGGGGCTCGTCCGCTGGCTCGACGAGGTGCTGGCGGCCGCCGGCCCTGCCGGGGGGACGACGACGGGCGGGCCGCCCGCGCGTGTCGTCGAGCTGCCGGTGCTCTACGGGGGCGACGCCGGCCCCGACCTGGAGGAAGTGGCCCGGGCGAAGCGCCTGGCACCGGAAGAGGTGATCCGGCTGCACAGCTCCCGCCCCTACCGTGCGCTGGCGCTCGGCTTCAGCCCGGGCTTCGCCTACCTGGGCGAGTTGCCCGCGGAGCTGGAGGTGGACCGGCTGGCGGTGCCGCGCCGGCGGGTGCCGGCGGGCTCGGTGGCCATCGCGGGTCGGCAGACGGCCGTCTATCCCTCCGCCACGCCGGGAGGCTGGCGGCTGATCGGCCGCTGCCCGCTCCCCCTCCTCCTTCCCGGCCAGGACCCGCCGGTCCTCATCCGCCTCGGCGACGAGGTCCGCTTCCGGCCTGTGGACGAGGCGGAGTTCCGGCGACTGGAGGCGGAGGCCGGGGCGAGCTCCGCCCGGGCCGGGTCGGGTGGCGCCTGGGCGGAGGCGGGGGAGGGGGCCGTCGCCGGGGAGGCGGTGATGGAGGTGGTCCGTCCGGGCTTCCTGACCACGGTGCAGGACCTGGGCCGGCAGGCCTGGCGGGGGTACGGCTTCGTCCAGGCGGGGGCGCTGGACCGGACGGCCCTGATGGTGGCCAACGCGCTGGTGGGCAACCCGCCCGGCGCGGCGGCGCTGGAGGTGACGGTGGCCGGGCCGGTCCTGCGCTTCCTCCGGCCGGTGCGGGTCGCTCTGGCGGGGGCGGACCTGGACGCGCGCCTGGACGGGCGGCCGGTCCGGCCAGGCGAGCGGGTGGAGGCGGAGGCCGGGCAGATCCTCCGCTTCGGGGCGCGGCGCCGCGGGGCGCGCGCCTATCTGGCCGTGGCCGGTGGCCTGGACCTCCCCGTCCTGGGCGGGAGCCGCTCCACCGATCTGGTGGCCGGTCTGGGCGGCCTGCAAGGCCGGCCGCTCCGGGCGGGCGACCGCCTGGGTGCCGGGAAGCGGGCGGAGGAGCCTCCTCCCGGCGAGCGCCTGCTTCCTCTCCTGCCCCCGCTGCCCGAACCCGGCGCAGCCCTGGAGGTCCGGGTCACCCTGGGACCGGACGACGACCTCTTCGAGGAAGAGGCGCTGGCGCGCCTCTTCCGGCAAGGCTGGCGGGTGGCACGGGAGTCGAACCGCACGGGGATGCGGCTGGAGGGGGAGCCGCTCGCCTTCCGGGCGGAGGCGCGTTCGGGGAGGGCGGGGCGCGCCTTCTCCGAGCCGGTGGCGCTGGGGGCGGTCCAGGTTCCTCCGTCGGGGGAGCCCATCCTCCTTCTGGCCGACCGGCCCACCATCGGCGGCTACGCGCGGGTGGCGACGGTGGTCGACGCCGACGTCGACCGGCTGGCGCAGCTGGTGCCGGGCGACCTGGTCCACCTCGTCCCCGTCTCGCGGGAGGCCGCGCGCGAGGCCGACCGCCGCCGGCAGGCCGAACTGCGACGGCGGCTGGCGCTTCCCCCGGCCTGAACCCCGCCTGACCCGCGACGGGTGGTTCATGGCCCGGCGGCCCGGCGCGGTTCGCGCCCGGCCAGCCCGGTCGCCTTGACGGCGGTTCCTGGCCGGGCTAGAGTCGAGCCAACAGGAACACCATAGAGGACCACTGGGGGCGCCCTGGGCCCCTGGTCCGCCGGCGACGGCGGGCCGGCCCCGGGCTGAGACGGCGAAGGCCGACCCCTCGAACCTGATCTGGGTCATACCAGCGGAGGGAAAGTGGTCACGCGCAAGGGGTGGTTCTCCGCCGCCGGCGCGTTGCGACCGTCCTCCGGGACGGTTTTTTCGTGGTCCTCGCGGGCACCCTGGCGGGAGGCGAGCGAGGATGAGCGGTGGCCGGGCGGAAGAGACCGCCCTTCGGTTCGACGGCGTCACCGCCGTCTACAGGCCCCTGCCCGTGGCGCGAAGGCGCCGGGCGGAGGTTGCCGTCCTCCAGGATCTCTCCTTCACGGTCCGGGCGGGCTCCTTCACCGCCCTGGTCGGCCCCAGCGGCTCCGGCAAGAGCACTGTTCTGAAGCTGGCGGCAGGCATCCTGCGGCCCCGTACGGGAAGGATCGAGGTCTGCGGAGGCCCGCCCGGCGCCCGCCCGGGGGAGCCGCTCCGGGCGAGCTACATGCCCCAGCGCGATTCGCTCCTGCCCTGGCGGACGCTTCTGGAGAACGCGGTGCTGCCGCTGGAGCTCCGCGGCACGAGCGGTCCGGAGCTGGAGGCGGCGCGCCGGCGGGCGCGGGAGCTCCTGCCGGTCTTCGGCCTGGAGGGGAAGGGGGAGGCCTATCCCGCCCAGCTCTCCGGGGGCGAGCGGCAGCGGGCCGCCTTCCTCCGCACCGTGCTGGCGGGCGGACGGCTCCTCCTCCTGGACGAACCCTTCGGGGCGCTGGACGCGCTCACCCGCCGCCAGCTCCAGCTCTGGCTGGCCGGCCTGCGCGAGAGGCTGGAGGCGACGCTCCTGCTGGTCACGCACGACGTCCGGGAGGCCGCCTTTCTCGCCGACGAGGTGCTGGTGGTGACCGGCACGCCCATCCGGGCGCTCCAGCGCGTCCCGGTGGGCGACACCACGCTGGCCGAGCGCAGGGTGCTGGAGCTGCTGGGGCTGGGGGAGAGCGCCCGGGCGGAGGTGGGGGGAGGATGAGGGGAGGATGAGGGGAGGCTTCCTGGCGCTCCTGCTGCTGGTCGCCTGGCAGGCGGGGGTCGAGTGGATGCGGCCGCCCCGCTTCATCCTGCCCGCGCCCAGCGACGTGGCGGCGGCGCTCTGGCGGGAGAGGGCGACGCTCCTGGCCAACGCAACCGTGACGCTGGAGGAGATCGCCCTGGCCATCACGCTCTCGGCCATGGTGGGCGTCGGCCTGGCGGTGCTGATGCGGATGAGCCCCCGCCTGGCGGAGGGCGCCTATCCCTGGCTGGTCGCCTCGCAGATGTTCCCCACCGTGGCCGTCGCGCCCATCCTGGTCCTCTGGCTGGGCTACACGCTGGCACCCAAGGTGCTCCTGGCCGTCCTCTGGAGCTTCTTCCCGCTGGTGGTCAGCACCTACGACGGCCTGGGGAGGGTGGACGCCGACGCGGAGGAGCTCTTCGCCGCCTGGGGGGCGCGGCGCTGGCAGCGTTTCCGGGCGCTGGAGTGGCCCTCGGCCCTCCCCGCCGTCTTCTCCGGGCTGAAGCTGGCCGTCGCCTTCAGCGTGAGCGGTGCGGTGGTGGGGGAGTGGCTGGGCGCCCAGGCGGGGCTGGGTTACCTGATCCAGCGCTACTCCTCACAGCTCGACGCTTCCGCGGTCTTCGCCGCCGTCTTCCTCCTGGCCCTCCTGGGCATCGCCCTCTTCGCCCTCACCGGCTGGGCGGAACGGCGCCTCCTCTGGTGGATGCGTATCTCCGAGAACGGTTTCGGGAGTGAGGAAGCATGATGCGACGGATCCGGCATCCGTTGGGGCTGGTCGCGCTTCTCGCCGGCCTGGCCCTCCTGGCCGGCGCCTGCGGCGGCGCGGGTGGCTCCGCCGGCCCGCAGGGGAAGGCGGGCGGCCCCAGCCGGCAGGCGCCGCGCACGGTCACGCTGCTCCTCGACTGGCAGCCCAACGTGGACCACGCCTGGCTCTACGCCGCGCTCGACCGGGGCTACTTCCGGAAAGAGGGGCTGGACGTCAAGGTGGAGGTGCCCTCCCAGACCACCGATCCGCTCAAGCTGGTGGGCTCGGGACGGGTCACCCTGGGCATCGGGTACCCCAAGGACGTGCTCCTGGCGCGGGAGCGGGGGATTCCCGTCGTCTCCGTGGCGGCGGTGGTCCAGCATCCGCTCAACACGCTCATCGCCCTCCGCTCCAGCGGCATCCGTTCGCTGGAGGACCTGCGCGGCAAGCGGATCGGGACCGCGGGCACGCCCAGCGACCAGGCGATCATGGAGACGCTGGCCGAACGGCTGGGGGTGCCGCCGAGCCAGATCCGGTCGATCAACGTCGGCTTCGACCTGATCCCCGCGCTGACCACGCACCGGGTGGACGCCATCGAGGGCGGCTACACCACGGTGGAGGCGCTGGAGTTGCCGCGCAACGGCTATCCCGTCACCGTCTTCCCCGTCCGGGAGCTGGGCGTGCCGGACTACTACGAGCTCGTCCTGGTCACCAACGAGTCGACGCTCCAGCGCGACCGGAGCCTGATCGAGGCCTTCTGGCGGGCGGCGCAGCAGGGCGAGGCCTGGGTGGCCGCCCACCCCGACGAGGCCGTGGAGGTCCTGGCGCGCCATGCCTCCGGCCTCGACCGCGGCCTCGCCCGGGCCGGGCTGAGGGTGCTGCTGCCGGAGCTGCGCGATCCGGGCCAGCCTTACGGGAAGCAGACGGAGGCCAAGTGGGCCACGCTGGCGAACTGGATGCTCCGGCACCACCTGCTGAAGCAGCCGGTGGACGCCACCCGGGTCTTCGTGGACGTGGCGGGTGAGGTGGGTCGCTGATCATGGACGAGAAGCCGCGTCCCTCGAGCCGGCGGGCCGCGCGCCGCGCGCCCGCCCGCCGCCCGGCCGCGGGCGGGCGAACGGCCGGGCGGCCGGAGCAGGGCAGGTTCGACTGGCGCCGGCTCTTTTTGAGCCTCATCATGGGACTGGTCGTGCTCGGGCTGGTCGCCTACTACGCCCTGCCCTTCCTGTGAACCGCGCTGGCCCGCTGCCGGGCCGCGCGCCGCGGCGGCCCCGTGGCGGAGGGCGCGATTCGCCTGCCTGGTCTTAGTACCAGGTGCTAATATGGGGTCATGCGGCGGAGGTGGAGAGCCTGAAGGCGGTGGCGTTCGACCCGGCGATCCCGCGCTACCTGTGGACGCGGGCCTGGGGAGGGCTGCGTCGCTCCGGCTACTGGGGGCGCTGGTCGCCCCTGCAGCTGCGCGAGCTTCCCGTCCCGGAGCCGCGAGGCCCGGGCTGGGCGAGGATCCGGACGCTTCTGGCCGGCATCTGCGGCAGCGACCTGAACCTGGTGGCGCTCCGGGACAGCCCCGTCGCCTCCGTCTACAGCTCCTTCCCCTTCGTGGTGGGGCACGAAGGGGTCGGCCGCATCGACGAAGCCGGCCCCCAGGTCCCCTTCCCCCGCGGCCAGCGGGTGGTGGTCGACCCGCTCCTGGGCTGCGAGACGCGCGGCATCGATCCGCCCTGCCCGGCCTGTGCCCGCGGCGAGATCAGCCAGTGCGAACGGATGGCCCAGGGCGATCTGGCCCCGGGGCTGCTGATCGGTGCCTGTCGGGACACGGGGGGCACCTGGGGGGAGTACTTCCTCGCGCACCGTTCGCAGATCTTCCCCGTCCCCGAGCAAGTGAACGACGAGGCGGCGGCGCTGGCGGAGCCCTTCGCCGTCGCGCTCCACGCGGTGCTCCGGAACCGCCCCCGGCCGGGCGAGCGGGTGCTGGTGATCGGCGCCGGCGTCATCGGGCTCCTGGTGGTGGCGGCGCTGAAGGCCCTGGGGGAGCCGGCGCCCGTCACCGTTCTCGCCCGGCATCCGTTCCAGGCGGAGCTGGCGCGGGAGCTGGGCGCCGACCGGGTCCTGGTCGGCCGGGGCGCCGGCCAGCGGGAGCAGCTGGCGCGCGAGCTGGGCGTCCGGTTGCTCCGCCCCATCCTGGGCGCGCCGGTGCCCGAGTCGGGCGCCGACCTGGTCTACGAGTGCGTGGGCCGGGACGACTCCATCGACGAGGCGCTCCGCTTCACCCGGCCGGGCGGGCGCGTGGTGCTGGTCGGGCTGGCGGGCGTGACGCGGAGGGTCGACTGGACCTTCGTCTGGATGCGCGAGCTGACCGTCCGGGGCACCTTCGCCTACGCCACCGAGGAAGTGGGCGGCGAGCGGACGCGCACCTTCCAGCTGGCGCTGGAGTTGCTCGCCCGCGGCGGCCTGCCCCTGGAACGGCTGGTGACGCACCGCTTCCCGCTCACCCAGGTGCGGGCGGCGCTGGAGACGGCCATGTCCAAGGCGGCTCGCCAGGCGCTCAAGGTGTTGCTCGTCCCCTGACCCGACCGGAGATTCGCTCCTGAGAGACGCCCAGCCAAGGAGGCTGAAGCCGATGGACTGGAACGACCTGCTGAGAAGGAAGCGAGCGGAGGGCCCCAGGGACTTCACGGTGGTGGGCCGGGCGGAGAGCCCGCTGATGCGTCACTTCGTGGAAGGGCTGGCTCGCGCCTTCCGCGAGCGGGGTTACGCCCAGGTGGAGCCGTACCCGGGAGTCCACCTCGTCTTCAACCTGATCGACGCGGCCGAGGCGCGCCCCTACCACCGCCACGCGCAGGCCACCTACGTGGTCTCGATCGCGGAGGCGCCCGCGCCGCCCGAGGACGTCCTGCTGGCGGCCTACCCGCTGATGATCCGCTCGCTCTCCAACCTCTTCCTGTACGTGGTGCCGGAGGGGGAGGAGGTCCGGACCTACTTCCTCACGCTGGAGCGGGGCTACTACCCCATCCGCGCCTCCTTCGAGGAGCCGGAGCGCTACTTCGAGGAGCTCTACCAGCGACTGGAGCCGCTCGCCTCCAGCCACCTGGTGATCCAGAACGTCTTCGATCCTGACCTGCCCGAGTCGCTCTGGAACGGCGACGAGCACATGGAGGAGATGCGCCGCGCCAGCCGTCAGCTGGGCGAGCTGAACCTCAACCCGGCCCCCTTCCCCATCGAGAAGCTGCTGCCGGAGAGCGACTTCCGCCACGTCCAGCGGCTCTACCAGATCGGCGGGCTGAGCTACGGCAACCTGAGCGTGCGGCGCAGCGAGGACGACTTCTGGATGAGCGCCAGCGGGGTGGACAAGACCAACATCCGCCAGGTGGGCCGCGACGCCCTTCTGGTCAAGGGCTACCAGGAAGAGGACGACGCCATCCACCTCGCCGTGCCGCCGACGGTCACGCCGCGCCGCGTCTCCGTCGACGCCATCGAGCACTGGATGGTCTACCAGCAGAACCCCGAGGTGGGCGCGATCCTCCACGTCCACGCCTGGATTCCCGGCATCGACGCCACCGAGATCAACTACCCCTGCGGCACGCTGGAGATCGCCCAGGCGGTGGCGGAGAAGGTCCGGACGGCGCCGGATCCTCGCCACGCCATCGTCGGCCTGAAGAACCACGGCATGACCATCACGGGGGAGAGCCTGGACGAGATCTTCGAGCGGATCGAGGGGAAGGTCGTCCGGCAGGTGCCCATGCTCTGACCCCCGGGGGTCGGCGGCGCCCGCTCCCCAGGCGGGCGGTCCGCCCCGCCCGGGGCGGAGCGCCGCCCGCGCTTCTCCGCGGCCCACCGGCGGCGGACGGCCGCCTCCCTGCCGTCGGCATCGGCTCGGCCACGAACCTGGAGCCCCACGTCGACGGCCTCCGTCGGGTCCGGATCGGCGGGGCGCCGCTGGGCTTCGTGGCCCGCTATGACAGCGTCAACGTCCCCGCCAAGAACCGGACGCGCCGCGAGGCCCGGGCGTTCTCCGCCGTCGGCCTCTGGATCGTCACCGTCTGGGAGAACGGATCCCCCACCTCGCGCAGCTCCTTCACCTTCTCCCGCGGCTGCGCGGACGTGCGCGACGCCTTCTCCCTGGCGGCGGACGAGGTCGGCCAGCCCGACGGCTCGCCGATCTACTTCGCGGTGGACTACGACGCCCTCACCCGGGCGGATCGGTTGGCCGTGGGCGACGACTTCCGCGGCCTTCACGAAGGCGCCGCCGCCTGGCGCGCCCGACGGCAGGCCCGCGGCTGGTCGGCCCCCTCCTACCCCGTCGGCGTCTACGGGGGCTGGTACGTCCTCCAGTGGCTCTGGGAGGAGCGGCTGGCCGACCGCTTCTGGCAGGCGACGGCACCCGCCTGGAGCCGGGCCGGAACGCCTCGCGCCGGCCGGGGGACAACCTCTGGCAACGCTTCCCGTACACGACCTGCGGCCTCCTCGTCGACGTGGACAGATCCTGGGGGAACGGGGGCGGATGGCGGTACACTGTGGCCAAGGCGGCGGCCGCTTGAAGCGGGGGTGGCGGGGGCCGCCCGGGAGGTCGGGAGGATGCCGCACATGACGCTGGCGGCCTGGCAGGCGTTCAGTGTCTGGTACCTGGCCAGCGCCGCCGTGATGGTCTTCGGGGTCTTCGCCGCCATCGTGATCCGCGGGAGCCGCCGGCAGGGACCCCAGCTGGAGCTGATCCGCGGCAGCGCGCCGTCACCGGTCGTCGCGGCGCCGGTCCGGCGGAGAGGGCCGAGAAAGCGCCGGAACGGGCATTCGCAGGCGGAGCCGCCGTTGCGGAACGGCTAGCGGCGACGTTCCGGCAGGCGTTCGACGGCCCTTCCGGGGCCGTTCAGGGAAGATCGGGCGACCACCGTCGGATCTCCGTCTCCTCGGGGTGGAGGAGGCGGATGGCGTGGTCGTTGGTGTCGCAGACGAAGATCCGGTCCGAGCCGGGGTCCCAGGCCAGGCCGCCCGGCTCGTGGAAGCCGCCGGCCAGCGTGACCACCCGGCGGCCGCCGGGGTCGAGCCGCTTCACCTTGCCGTTGTAAGTGTCCGCGATGTAGAGGCGGCGCCTCCGCCGGTCCCAGGCCAGGTCGAGAGGGTGCTGGAGGCGGACTTCCTCGCCGGCGCCGTCCCGGTCGCCGAAGTCGAAGAGACCGGTCCCCACCAGCGTCCTCACGCTGCCCGCGGCCAGGTCGACCTCGCGGACGGCGCTGGCCTCGCTGTCGGCGACCCAGAGCCGGCCCGAGGCGCAGGCGAGCGCGCTGGGCTGGGCGAACGAAGCCATCTGCCGCTGCCCGTCGCGGAGTCCCTCCCATCCCGTCCCCGCCCAGGGCCGCGGCTCCTCGCCGGGGCCGGCCCGCCAGAGCTGGTGCGCGCCGGCCATGGCGATCCAGAGGTACCGCCCGTCGGAGGCGAGATCCCAGGGCTGACGCAGGTCGCCCGCCCACGCTTCGGGCCGGCCCCGGCCCCCGGGGACGCGCCAGATCCGGCCGGCCGGCGGGTCGGCCACCCAGAGCGTCCCGTCGACCCAGGCCATGCCCTGCGGCGAGAGCATGCCCTCGATCCGCTCCAGCAGCCGGCCGGCCCGGTCGAAGACCAGGACGCGGCCGTGACCGGAGTCGGAGATCCAGACGCGATCGCCGGCGATCCGCACCTTGCCGGGAAAGGCGAGACCGCGGGGGCCGGCCGGCGGCTCCCCGGCCGGGGGATCCGAGCCGCCGCCGGGGCGGAGCAGCCCCTCGGCCCGGAAGCGGTCGAGGAGTCCGGCCACCACCCGCTCCATCTCCGCGGGCGCGAACTCGCCCTCGTGCCGGCCGATCAGGCGGCCCGCCGGATCGACGAAGATCAGGGTCGGCCAGGCCCGGACGGCGTAGCTCTCCCAGACCGAGAAGGCGGCGTCGTTGGCGACGGGGTGGCGGATGCCCAGCCGCTGCGCCGCCGCCCGGATCGCCTCCGTCTCCCGCTCGGCGGTGAACTTGCCGGAGTGGATCCCCAGCACGACGAGGCCGCGGGGACCGAACCGTTCTTCCAGGCGCCGCAACTGCGGCACCACGTTCTGGCAGTTGATTCAGCCATACGTCCAGAAGTGGAGGAGCACCAGGCGCCCGCGCAGGTCGGCCAGGCGGACGGGACGGGAGCCGGTCCACTCCATCTCGGGTGGGAACTCCGGCGCGTGCAGCAACCCTTTCCTCCTCCCTTCCTGGAACTCGGCCACCGGCGACCTCTTCCGCAAGGCCAGCCGCCTCGCCCGAGAGTCGCCTCTGAGCGATCCTTTCGGGCGGCGCCACCGGCCGTCCTCCCGGAGCGGACCGCGATCCGCACCCCGTGCTCTCGTGTCCCAGGCCCGGGCGGGCGCGGTATGATCGGGGCGTGAACGCGCCCATTCCGTCGCAGAGAGGCGGCCCGGAGCGGCCGGTGGACATCCTCCTGCTCGACGCCACCTGGGGGGCGGGCCACCGCCAGGCGGCGCGGGCGATCCGGGAGGCGCTGCTCCAGGCGGATCCGGGACTGCGCATCGAGCAGATCGACGGCATGGAGATGGTCGGCCACCTCTTCAACCGGGGGGTGGGCGACATCTACATCGCCATGCTCCGTCACGCGCCCTGGTCCTACGGGGTCTTCTACCACAGGACGGGCTTCCTGCGCGACGACTCCCCCTGGCAGAAGTTTTTGAACCGCCTGGGCTGGACGCACCTGCTGGCCATCGTGCGCAGCCGACGGCCGCGGGTGGTCGTCTGCACCTTCCCGGTGCCGGCGGGCGTCCTGGTCCACCTCCGCCACCGCGGCCTGGTCGACGTGCCGGTGGTCACCGTGATCACCGATTACACGGTCCACAGCCAGTGGGTCCATCCCGGCACCAACCTCTACTGCGTGGGCAGCGAGGAGGTGAGGGAGAGCCTCCTCGCCCGCGGCGAGCCGGAGGAAGTGATCCGCGTCACGGGCATCCCCGTCCGCGACGGCTTCCGCCCGCACACCCCCGAGGAGCAGGCCCGGGCCCGGCAGCGGTTGAGGCTGAGACCGGACCGGCCCACCTTCCTGGTCACCGGCGGGGCGTTCGGCGCCTTGGCGGCGGTGGCCGGGGTGGCGGAGCGCCTGCTCCGGCTGGATCCCGAGCTCCAGCTCTTGCTGGTGGCCGGGCGGGACCGGAACCTGCGGAGAAGACTGAGAACGCTGGTCGAGGAGACTCCCGGCGCCCGCCGCCGGGCGCGCGTCTTCGGGTATACCGACGCCATGCCGCGGTTGATGGCCGCATCGGACGTGGTGGTGACCAAGGCGGGAGGGTTGACCACCGCCGAGGCGCTGGCCGCCGGCGTGCCGCCGTTGATCTACCGGCCGATCCCCGGCCAGGAGGAGGCCAACGCCAGGTGGCTCCTGAGCCGGAAGGCCGGCCTGGTGGTCCGCCAGCCGGAGGAGCTGGAGGCGGCGGTGCGCGGGCTGCTGGCCGAGCCGGAGCGGCTGGCCGCCCTGCGGGAGGCCGCCCGGGCGGCCGGGCGACCGGAGGCGGCGCGCCGGGTGGCGGCGGAGGTGCTGCGCATGGCGGAGCCGTCGCCCCGCCGGTAGCCCTTCCTGGTGAGGAGTGGAGAGGAGATTGGCCGGAGCGGGGTTTGGCCGCTGGGGCGAGAGGTTGCTGGTGACGGCCGGGGCGGCCTGGCTGGCGGCCGGCGGGCTGCCGGAGCTGCTGGGGCATTACCTCCACGCCGGGGTGACGGCCCGCGGTCCTGTCGCCGGCCGGGCGCGCGCGGCGCTCACCTTCGACGACGGGCCCGACCCGGCGAGCACGCCGCGCTTCCTGGAGGCGCTGGCGCGCTTGGAGGTGCCGGCCACCTTCTTCATGGTCGGGCGGCGCGCGGTCCGGGAACCGGCCCTGGTCCGCGAGGCGGTGGCCGCGGGGCACGAGCTGGGCAACCACACCTGGTCGCACCGCCACGCCTGGAGCCTGGGGCCCGCGGCGACGCTGCGCGAGATCAGGGACGCGGCGGCTCTCCTGGAGGACGTGAGCGGCCGCCCGGTCCGGTACCTGCGCCCGCCGTGGGGGGCCTTCAACTGGGCGGTCTGGCTGGGAGCGGCGGAGACCGGTGCGCGCCTCGTCCTCTGGAGCGCCGTGGGCGACGACTGGAAGGCCTCCGCCACGCCCGCCTCCATCGTCCGCCGCGTCGAGCAGGGGCTTCGGCCCGGGGTGATCGTCCTCCTCCACGACGCGGGCGGGGCCGAGGGAGCGCCGGAGCGGACGCTGGCCGCGCTGCCCGAGCTGGTGGACCGGATCCGGGCGGCCGGGATGGAGCTGGTCCCGCTGGCACGGCTGCTCGGGCCGGAGGCACCGGGGGCGGCGGAGGGAGCGCCTCCTGGGGCGCCGGCGCCGGGCGGGGCGAGCGGAGGAAGCCGAGGGTGATCCACCATCTCCTCCACCTGATCGGGCTCGATCCCATCCTGGTGGTCGCCCTCCTCAGCATGGCCGTCGCCCAGCTCTGGAAGGGGGGCGCGGAGAGCCTGCAGGCCCGGCGCCTGCTCTGGCGCCGCTTCGTGGAGCCGGGAGGCATGCCCAGCTCGCACGCGGCCCTGGTCAGCGGGCTGGTGGTGGGTGTCGGCCTCTCCACCGGTTGGACGTCCGGCCAGGCGTCGGTGGCCATCGTCGTCGCCCTGCTGGCCATGTGGGACGCGGTGACGGTCCGGCGCGCCGTGGGCGAGCAGGCGCGGGTCCTGAACGCGCTGCTCGACCGCTTGGAGCTTGCGGGGCCGAAGGAGAGGGCGGGCGAGGAGGAGGCGGTGCTCCCCCTGGCGGCGGGGGCGGCCCGTGAGGCCGGCTCGGAGCTGGCTCTCCTGCGGGAGCGGGAGAGGCGGGAGCTGAACGAGCTGCGCGGGCACACCCCGCTCCAGGTGCTCGTCGGCGCGCTGATCGGAACGGTCATCGCCCTGATCGTCTTCAACGTCTAGCCCGTCGGAACCGGGCGCCCTCGGGCGGAGAAGGGCGGGGATGGCCGGCTGTCCCCTCCGACCTCCCCGCCCCCTGTTTCCATCGGCCGCCGTTCAGGCGGCGCGCCGCTTCTCGAAGCGAACCTGGGACTTGGCGACCTGCGCCGCGCCGACATACGTGTCGGCCGCGCCGTAGAAGACCAGGAAGCGGTCCGGCAGGTCGACCGCCCCGCAGGCGAAGACCACGTTGGGGATCCAGCCGTTCCGCTCCCAGTCGGTTTCAGGCTCCAGGATCGGCTCCTCCAGCCGGTCGAGGACGCGCCAGGGCTCTTCCGCGTCCAGGAGCGCCGCCCCCAGCCGGTAGGTGTTGTGGGCGTCGACACCGTGGTAGATCAGCAGCCAGCCGTCCTCCACGCGCAGGGGTGCCGGGCCGATGCCGATGCGCGCCGAGTCCCAGTAACCGGGGCGCGGCAGGAGGATCTCGCGGTGGTCCTCCCAGTGGACCAGGTCGGTCGACTCCGCCAGCCAGATGGAGGGCGGCCGCCGGTGGAAGAGGAAGTAGCGGCCGGCGATCCTGGCCGGCAGGAGAGCCCCGTCCTTGTTGGGCTCGTCCAGGAGGATGCGCCTCTCGCCCCAGTGGATCAGGTCCCGCGAGGTGGCCAGGGTGATGCGGAAGTCGGTGGGCTCGCGGCCGCCGAAGGCCGTGTACACCATGTGGAAGCGGCCGCCGATCCGGGAGAGGCGGGGATCCTCGACCCCGCGCGCTTCCTGGGGGCCGAGACCGCGCATGACCGGATCCGACCGGCGCTCGAAGTGGATTCCGTCCGGGCTTTCCGCGTAGCCGATGGCGGAGACGTACGGATGGGAGTAGTCCGCGCCGAACGGTTGATCCGATGCACGGTAGAGCAAGACGATGCGATTTCGCCAGAGCGTGGCCGCTGCGTTGAAGACCGCCGCTCGTTCCCAGGGGTGTGTTTCCACCGGTCGGAGGACCGGTTCCATCGTCAGTCGCTCGAGGCGGAAAGCCATGGTAGCCGCCCAACGCTCCCTTCATCGGGTTCGGAATCGTATGGATGTCCCGCTCGCAGGCGGGTCCGCCGGGTCATGACCCCTTCGATCAGGATCCTCGTCCGCACTCCCTCGGGAGCCACCACCCGCCTTCACGCCCGGCACCACGGCTGCGGCGCCATGGGGGCCGCTAGCGATCTATGCCCGAGAAGCCCTGACCGCCCCCGGGATGCGGGGATCTCCAGAAACGGTTTTCACTCTCGGTCCGCGGTCAAATTCGCCGGCTAGTCTAACAAAGGTCGCCCGCAGGCGGGAAGTCCCCAAGACTGGGTCGTGGCACCCCCGCGGAGGGGGCGGAATAGCCTGCCTGCGAGACGCCGAGCGTTCCGGCTCACGGGAAGACGGGAGAGGGAACGTATGGAGAGAACCCCCGACCGGGATCGACCGCTCTACCCCATGTCCGTCGCCGCCGAGCTGACCGGGCTGACCCCTCGCCAGATCCGCTATTACGACCAGCGCGGCCTGGTCTCGCCCCACCGGACCCGTGGCGGCCACCGGCTCTTCTCCGGCCGGGACCTTGAGCGCCTCCTGACCATCAAGCGCTATCTCCGCGAGGGTTACAGGCTGCGCGAGATCCGGCGCATCCTGGAAGCGCCGGAGGGGGGGAGGTGACTTCGGGCGGTCCCACCCTTCGACCGGGCAGGAAGCCGGTCCTCCGGGACGGAACGTCCCCCACGAGAGGGGGCGATCCGGTGGAACCACTGGGCGAGGAAGAGATCGCACAGGCGGCGGAGGCGATGCGGGAGGAGCTGGTGGCCTGGAGGCGCCACCTCCATCGTCATCCGGAGCTGAGCTTCCAGGAGGAGGAGACCGCCGGCTGGGTGGCCGAACGGCTGCGCAGTTTCGGCCTCGAGCCGCGCCGGCCCTGGGGCACGGCCGTGGTGGCCGACCTGGACGGCGGGCGGGGGGGAAGGACGGTCGCCATCCGCGCCGACATGGACGCGCTCCCGGTGGAGGAGGCGACCGGCCTGGAGTTCGCCAGCGAGCGACCGGGCGTCATGCACGCCTGCGGCCACGACGGCCACACCGCCATCCTCCTGGGGGTGGCGCGCCTTCTCGCCACGACGCGGGCGCGCTGGCCGGGGCGGGTCCGCTTCCTCTTCCAGCCGGCCGAGGAGAAGATCCCCGGCGGGGCGCTGGGGCTGATCGAGCACGGGGCGCTGGACGGCGTGGATGCGGTCGTCGGCCTCCACCTCTGGTCCAACCTCCCGGTGGGCAAGGCCGGGCTGAACGAGGGCGCCCTGATGGCCAACGCCGACGACTTCCGCATCGTGGTCCACGGGCGCGGCGGACACGGGTCGGCGCCCCACCAGGCGGTGGACGCGCTCTGGGTGGGCGCCCAGATCGTCACCGGGCTGCAGGGGATGATGGGCCGTGCCGTCGACCCGCTCCAGCCGGCTGTGCTGACAGTGGGCACCTTCCACGCCGGCTTCAACTTCAACGTGATCGCACCGGCGGCGGAGATGACCGGGACCGTCCGGACCTTCGACGAGGTCACCCGGGAAGAGGTGATCCGCCGCATGCGCGCGCTGGTCGAGCACCTCTGCGCGGCAGCCGGGGCGAGCTACGACTTCGAGTACAACCGGGGGTACCCGGCCCTGACCAACCACCCGCAGGAGGCGCGGGTGCTGGCCGAGGCGGCCCGGAGCGTGCTCGGCGCCGAGAACGTGGACAGCCGGTACCCGCCCAACATGGGCGGCGAGGACTTCGCCTACTACCTCCAGAGGCGGCCGGGCGCCTTCCTCCTTCTGGGTGCCGGTCCGAGGGAGGGCGCCGGCGCTCCCCACCACAGCCCGCAGTTCACCATCGACGAGGAGGCGCTGCCGCTGGGCGTCCGCATCCTGAGCGGCGCCGCCCTCCGCCTCCTGGAGGCGAGGGATTGAACCCGGGGACGCCTCCGGGGGCCGGGCACCCCGGCGCCCGGGAAGAGCTGGCGGCCGTCACCGCCTTCAAGTTCGACGGCCGCCTCCACCGGCGCTGGCAGGCGGCGCCGGTCCTGGCCGAGGAAGGCAGCCTGACGGTCCTCTGGCTGCCCGCGGGGACGAAGGTGGAGGAGGCCGACGGTCGCCTCTGGGAGGACGATGTCCCCGTCGTCCACTACCTGTGGCGGGATCGCTGGTACGACGTCTTTGTCCTGCTGCAGGAACGGGGGCTCCGGTACTACTGCAACCTGACCACGCCGGTGGAGTGGGAGGAGGCCTCCCCGGGCGGGAGCCGGCACGGCCGGACCACCGACCTGGACGTGGACGTCCTGCTCGGCGAGGACGGGCGCCTCCAGATCCTCGACCTGCACGAGTTCGAGCTCCACCGGCGCCAGTGGTCCTACCCGGAGCGCCTGGTGCGGGAGGTGGAGCGGGGCCTCGCCGAGCTGCTCGACCGCATCCGCGACCGCCAGGAAGCGTTCTCGCCCGAGGCGCCCGCCCTCTGGCGGCGGTGGCTCGGTTCCGCCTGAGCGGCGGCAGACCCGGCCCGCCCGCCTACCAGCTGAGCCAGCGCCGCCAGGCGTGCCGCCAGCGCCCTCCCAGCTCCGCCCAGCGCCGGTTCAGCTCCTGCCACGCGCGATGGGCCGACACGGCCTCGGAGGGCGCCGGCGGCTCAGGGGCGAAGAGCGCCCGCTCGTAGAGGACGGCCAGCCGTTCCAGGGGCGGGACGACGACCGGGTAGACGCGGCCCACCCGGGCCGCGTACTCCGTGGGTGTCTCGCCCCGGCGCCGCGGCACCCCGTAGAGCCGGCCCAGTCGCTCCGCCAGGCGGAAGAGGCGGGCCATCTGGGCCCGGCCGCCGGCCACGGGCGCCATCTCGCGCCACCAGCCCCGCCCCGTCCAGAAAGCTGCCAGGAGCGCGCCCAGGAGGGCGAACCACGGCCAGCGGGGAGCCCCCTGGGCGGTGCCTGCGGCGGCTCCGGAGCCGCCGGTCTCCCCGCTCTGCGGCTGCCGGAGGGGAGGCCGGGAAGGCTGGCCGCCCGGACCGGCGTCGGGCGCCGGCGCCAGGGTTCCCGCACCGGTGGAGGCCGTTTCGGTCGCGCCCGGAGTCGGATCGAAGGGCACCCAGCCGCGCCCGGGGATCCAAGCCTCCACCCAGGCGTGGGCGTCGGCGTTCCGCACCTCCAGCTGCCGGCCGCCGTCGGGCAGCAGCCGCCCCCCGGCCAGGTCGACCCGGAAGCCGGTCACCCAGCGCGCCGGGATGCCCAGCGTGCGGAGCATGACGGCCATGGCCGAGGAGTAGTAGGTGCAGTATCCCTGCCGCTCCTCGAAGAGGAAGAAGTCCACGAAGTCCCGGCCCGGTGGAGGCGCGGAGGCGTCCAGGGTGTAGGGATAGCTGCTCTTCAGGAAGCGCTCCAGCGCCCGCGCCTTCTCCAGCGGCGTCGACGAGCCGGCGGTCACCCGCTGGGCCAGCTCCCTCACCCGGGCGGGGACCTCCGCGGGCAGCTGGAGGCCGTTCCCCTGGTCGGGCGGTGGAACCGGCCCGGCCAGGGAAGAGGGTGCATACCCGGGCCCACCCACGGGGATCAGCCGCGCCACCAGCTCGTAGCCCTGCTGCAGCGCGCCCGTCGCAGCGTAGAGGTTGCCGAGGCCGTCCGAGCGGATCTCCGCCGGCACGGAGAGCTGGACGGGCTGCAGCGGGTAGAAGACCACGGGCAGGCTCCCCAGCGGTTCCACCTCGAGCCGCACCCTGGGCGCCGAGGGGGGGATCGCCCCCGCCGGCTGCGGCGGCCGGGAGCGGGTCGGCTCCCCGCTCGGGGAGAGCTTCCACCCCAGGCCCGTGTAGACGTCGTCGGCCATCCCCCGCAGGTAGAGCGTGCCGGCGGCGGGGGCACCGTAGAGGCGGAGCCGCATCACCGGCGTCGGGTCGAGCAGGACCGGTCCCCCCAGCCGGTCGTTCGCCTGCGCGAAGCCCGTGCTGGAAAGGTCGAAGCCGCCCGGCGGGAGCGAACCCACGGGCACGCCGGCCCCGCGGAGCCGCTCGAGGCTGGGCATCAGCTGGGCGAACCGCTGGCCCAGCGAGCCGAGGCTGGCGGGCGGGATGGCGGTCGGCAGCGCGGCCACCAGGGCGAGCAGGGCCACGGCCGCCAGCACGCCCAGCGTCAGCTGGCGGGCCGGGGTGGCGGAGTAGGCCACGGGCGCTCGGGTGGCGTCGGCCGCCGCCGGCGAGCTTGCGCGCGGCGCGTGGGCCACCGCCTCCCGGGCGGCCAGCCAGGCCAGACCCAGGGCCATGGCCGGCCAGAGGATGGAGTAGGCGGGATCCCAGTACCAGAGCCACTGCACCAGAAGGACGGCGGCTCCCAGCCCGAGGAGCCAGACGCCGCGCCCCGAGGCCGCCCGCTCCCGGTGGGCGAGGATGCCGGCCAGCAGGCCGCCCAGCGTCATCAGCCCGTAGGCGACGCCGGGAGGCGTGGGCAGTGGATGCCCGCTCCAGGCGGCGCCCAGCAGCTGACCCAGGAGGAGCAGCTGGCTCCGCAGCTGCCACCAGAGCAGGGGGGCGTAGCGGGCGGAGAGACCCAGGGCCAACACCACGGCGACCACCAGCGCCGTAGCCAGCCACCGCCAGCGCGCCATGGCCCAGGCCGCCAGGGAGACTGGCACCGCCACCTCCAGGAAGCGAGCGGGCTCCACGGGCACGTGGAGGAAGGGGCCGAAGCTCCAGACCAGCAGCCCCAGGTAGGCGTGAAAGAGGAGCATCTCCAGGGCGCGCCAGGCGTACCAGGCGCCACCGCCTCTCGAGGCCGGTGCCCCGATGACCTCCTCCTCCCCGGGCAGGGAGGGGTCAGCGAAGGACGGCGCGCGCATCCGCCTCACCCCCCAGCTGGGCGTCCAACTCCGCGACCGACGCGGCGGCATAGGCATGGACACCCGCCTCGGTCAACCGGCGGAGGACCTCTCCCGCGGCCTCCGGGCCGCCGCGCGGCCGCTCTTCGCCCGCCCGGCCGCCGGCCCTCCCGCCGGCCCGCGGCTTGACCAGGACGACCAGGACGCCGAAGCCGTCCTGCTGGAGACTCTGCAGGGCGGCGGCGGTGGAGGCCTCGAGGTGGGGGGAGCAGACGATCAGCGCCGTCTGGGCCGCCAGCCGGTGGCCCAGGCCGGCCAGCGCCTCCTCGAGCCCGCCGTCGGCCAGAGAAGCGGAGGCGAGCGCCTCCAGGAGGAAGCCCATCTGGTTCTCCCCCGTCCGCGGGGGGATCCAGAGGGGGGAGGGGCCTCCCACCCAGGCGCCCACGGCGACGTTTCGCCGCAGGTAGAGCCGGCCGGAAGCGGCGGCCAGCTCGCAGGCGGCGTCCAGGAGGTCCGGCGAGACCTCGCCGGCGGCCGCCGCCTCGTAGGACTTCCGGTCGGTGTCCACCACCAGCACCGCCTGCCCCGAGGCGGTGGGGTCGAACTGCTTCGTGTAGAGCGAACCTCGCCGGGCACTCGCCTTCCAGTGGATCCAGCGGGTCGCGTCGCCCGGTTGCGCCGGGCGGGCGCCGGCGAGGCTACCGGGGTCCGGCAGGATCCGCCTGCGCGTCTCCACCTGGCCGAAGGGGTCCCGCAGGGGAAGCGGCAGGCGACCCAGGGGCAGGACCCGGGGATAGACCGTCACCGTCTCCTGCCCCTCCACCCGCCAGCGTTTCTCGAAGAGCCCGAAGGGATCGCGGACGCGGGCCTCCAGCGGGCCCAGTGCGTAGCGGCCCCGCCGGAGCGGGCGCGTCCGGAGCCGGTAGGTGGCGGAGGCGGAGACGGGCATCGACAGGAGAAGCGGTTCGCTCAGCAGGCCGATGGGCGCCTCGGAGACGTCCTCCAGCGCAAGGTGGGGCACAGGCAGCCAGCCGGCGTTCTCCACCGCGAGCGACACCTCCAGCTGCTCGCCGGCGGTGCTCCGGAGACGGCCGCGCTGCAGTTCGATCTCCACGTGGCGGGCTGCATAGGCCGTCCACCCCCCGGAGAGCAAAAGGAGGGCGGTGAAGAGGAAGAAGATCGACCAGGGCAGCCGCCCGCCCATCAGGAGCGCGGCCACTCCGAGGACGGCCCAGAGCAGCGGGATCCAGGGATCGTTCAGCCGCAGGCGCACCCCTCATCCCCCCCGCCTCACCCGCACCTGGTCGGGCAGGGGCGTCCGGTTGAGGATGTCACGCACGACGCTCTCGGGTGTCACCTGCTCCCAACGCGCCTCCGGCCGCAGGATCAAGCGGTGGGCGAGGGCCGGTTCGGCCAGGGCCTTCACGTCCTCGGGCAGGACGTAGTCCCGGCCGGAGACGGCGGCCCGCGCCCGGGCCAGCGCTGCCAGGGTGACGGCGGCGCGCGGGCTGGCCCCGAGCTGCACCTCGGGGTGGGTCCGGGTGGCCGTGATGAGGTCGATCAGGTAGGCGCGGAGCGCCGGGTCCACGTAGACCCCGCGCACGCGCTCCTGGGCCGCCAGCACTTCCTCCGGCGTGGCCACCTGCTGGAGCGTCCTGAGCGGCTCGTCGCCGCGCATCCGGTCCAGCAGCTGCATCTCCTCCTCGGGCGCGGGGTAACCGATGCGCAGGCGGAGGCCGAACCGGTCCAGCTGGGCCTCGGGCAACGGGTAGGTGCCCTCGAAGTCGACGGGGTTCTCGGTGGCCAGCACCAGGAAGGGGCGGGGGAGGGGGCGGGTCACGCCGTCGGCACTCACCTGCCGTTCCTCCATGCACTCCAGCAGGCTCGACTGCGTCTTGGGCGAGGCGCGATTGATCTCGTCGGCCAGGAGGACCTGGTGGAAGACGGGCCCCGGTTCGAAGCGGAACTCGCCCCGGTGCGGGTCCCAGACCGAGGTGCCGGTCACGTCGGAAGGGAGGAGGTCGGGGGTGAACTGGAGGCGCGCGAAGCTGGCCCCCAGCGAGACGGCCAGGGCCTTGACCAGCATGGTCTTGCCGGTTCCCGGCACGTCCTCGATCAGGACATGGCGGTCCGCCAGCAGCGCCACCAGCAGCAGCTCGACGGCCCGCCGCTTGCCGAGGATGACCCGTTCGACGTTCCCGGTCACCCGCGCGGCCAGGTCGCGTACCTCGGGAATCTCGGGCATAGGATTCTCCCTTGCATCGGAATGCGGAATCATCGTATCACGAAACTTGCGCCGCCACGGCCGGCCCCGCCGGCCGGCCCGCCCGCCCGCAGCCGGAGAGGGCTCCAGGGCGTCGCCCGGGCAGTCGCGCGGCGAGGAAGAGGGATCCGCGATGTGCATGGACCAGGCTGGACCGGCGCATCCCGGGGAGCCGGACGGTGCGGAGACACGCCGGGGCGAACGGGTGGCCATCATCGGCCTCGGCCGCTCCAACCGGCCGCTGGTCCGCTGGTTCCTGGCGCGAGGGGCGCGGGTCGCGGTCTTCGACCGGAAGACCGGGGAGGAGCTGGGCGAGAGCCTCCACGAGCTGGACGGGCTGGAGGTGGAGAGGAGGCTCGGTCCCGGCTACCTGGACGAGGGGCTGGCCGGCTTCGACCGGCTGGTGCTGGCGCCGGGGATGCGGATCGACCTTCCCGCGGTGGAGGAGGCGAGGCGGCGGGGCGCCCGGATCGACGGGGAGATCGCCATCCTCCTCCGCGAGCTGGCCCGCCGACGGGCGTGCGTGGTCGGGATCACCGGCACCTCCGGGAAGACCACCACCACCACCCTGACCGGGCAGATCTTCCGGAGGGCCGGGCGCCGGACCTGGGTGGGCGGGAACATCGGCGACCCGCTGATCGACCGGGTGGAGAAGATCGGCGCCGGGGACGTGGTGGTCCTGGAGCTCTCCAGCTTCCAGCTGCGCCTGGTGGACCGGAGCCCGCAGGTGGCGGCGATCCTGAACATCCGGCCCAACCACCTGGACATCCATCCTTCCCTGGAGGAGTACACCGAGAGCAAGCGGCGGATCGTCCGCTTCCAGACAGCCGGCGACGTGGCCGTGCTCAACGCGGAGGACCCGGCCTGCCGCGCCAGCGAGGCGCCCGGGCGGCGCTTCTGGTTCGCGCTCGAGCGCGGCTCGCTGCCGGAGGAGGGCGAGGGGGCCGCGTGGAGCGAGCGCGGCCGCCTCCGGCTGCGCTGGCTCGGCCGGGAGGAGGAGCTGGGCCCGGAGAGCGAGATCCCCCTCCGCGGCCGGCACAACGTGGCCAACGTGCTGGCCGCCGCCGCCATGGCCCGCTCGCTGGGGGTGGAGCCCGGCGTCGTCTGGGCGACCGTCCGCGCCTTCCATCCGGTGGAACACAGGCTGGAGCTGTGCGGCCACGTGGGCGGCGCCACCTGGGTGAACGACTCCATCGCCACTGCCCCGGACCGGACGGTGGCCGGTCTTGACGCCTTCACGCAGCCCGTCGTCCTCATCGCCGGAGGCTACGACAAGCACCTCTCCTACCGGCCGCTGGCCGAGCGGATGTTGACCGGCCTCCGCGCCGCCATCCTCCTGGGCCAGACGGCGCCCGTCATCGCCCGGGAGCTGGAGATGGTCAGCGCCGAGCGCGGGGTGGCGCCGCCGCCGGTGGAGCGGGTGGGCTCGCTGGAGGAGGCGGTGGAGGCCGCCCGCCGCCGGGCCCGGCCCGGCGACGTGGTCCTGCTCTCGCCGGCCAGCGCCAGCTACGACATGTTCCGCGACTATGAGGAGCGCGGGCGGCGCTTCAAGCAGCTGGTGGCCGAGATGGAGAAGGAGGAGCGCGAAGGCGGCAAGCGGTAAGCTCAGGGAGGGTGGCCGGGCGCGGATCCGCCGGCCGCTCCGGGCTGAGGCGGGAGGAGGCGCGAGGGTGACCGGCTTCGTCCATCTGCACATGCACTCCGAGTACAGCCTCCTGGACGGGATGATCCGCGTCCAGGAGCTGGCTCGGGCGGCGCGGGAGATGGGCATGCCCGCGGTCGCCCTGACCGACCACGGCGTCCTCTACGGTGCCGTCGACTTCTACAAGGCCTGCCAACAGGAGGGGGTCCGGCCCATCCTGGGCTGCGAGCTCTACGTGGCCCCCGGGAGCCGTTTCGAGCGCAGCCCCGGTCCCCACGGCGAGCCTTACTACCACCTGACGCTGCTCGCCGAGGACGACCGCGGCTGGCGGAACCTGATGGCGCTGGTCAGCCTGGCCTCGCTGGAGGGCACCTACCGGCGGCCGCGGGTGGACCGCGAGCTGCTGGAGCGGTACCACGAGGGCCTGATCGCGCTGAGCGGCTGCCTGAGCGGCGAGCTCTCCGCGCGGCTGCTGCGCGGCGACGTCCAGGGCGCCCGGGAGGCCGCCCGCTTCTACCGCGATCTCTTCGGCCCCGAGAGCTTCTTCGTCGAGCTGCAGGACCACGGGCTGGCCGCCCAGCAGCAGCTCCTCCCCCGGCTGGCGGAACTGGCGAGGGAGCTGGGGGTGGGCGTGGTCGCCACCAACGACGCCCACTATCCGCGCAGGGAGGATGCGCCCGCCCACGAGGTGCTCCTCTGCATCCAGACGGCCACCACCGTCGAAGACCCCGGGCGGATGCGCTTCGACTCCGACCAGTTCTACATCAAGAGCCCCGAGGAGATGGCCGAGCGCTTCGCCTGGTGCCCGGAGGCGCTGGAGAACACGCTCCGCATCGCCGAGCGCTGCCGGGTGGAGCTGCCCTTCGGGCGGATGGAGCTGCCGGACTACCCGCTCCCGCCCGGCCACGACGCCGCCAGCTACCTCCGCCAGCTCTGCGAGGAGCGGCTTCCGGTCCGCTACCCGGAGGCCGCGCGCCGCGTCGCCGGGGGCGACGTCCGCCGGCGGTTGGAGCATGAGCTGGCGGTGATCGGGCGGATGGGGTACGCCGGCTACTTCCTGATCGTCTGGGACTTCATCGACTGGGCGCGGCGGCAGGGGATCGCCGTGGGTCCGGGCCGCGGCTCGGCCGCAGGAAGCCTGGTGGCCTACCTCCTGGGCATCACCGACGTCGATCCGCTCCGCCACCGGCTGGTCTTCGAGCGCTTCCTCAACCCCGAGCGCGTCTCCATGCCCGACATCGACATCGACATCGAGGACCGGCGGCGAGGCGAGGTGATCGACTACGTCGTGCGCAAGTACGGTGCCGACCGGGTGGGCCAGATCATCACCTTCGGGCGGATGCTCGCCCGCGCCGTGGTCCGCGACGTCGGCCGCGCCCTCGGCTTCCCCTATGCCGAGGTGGACCGGATGGCGCGCATGGTGCCCGAGCGGCCGGGCGTCACGCTGGAGGAGGCGCTGACCGGCAACCCCGAGCTGGCCGCCGCCTACGCCTCCTCGGAGCGCGTGCGCACCCTGTTCGACGTGGCTCGCCGCCTGGAGGGGCTCGCCCGCCACGCCTCGGTCCATGCCGCCGGCGTCGTCATCTCGCCCGTGCCGCTGATGGAGCGGGTGCCGCTCCAGGCGATGCAGCACAACGGCGAGACCACCGTGGTCACCCAGTTCCCCATGGGGACGCTGGAGGAGCTGGGGCTGCTCAAGTTCGACTTCCTGGGGCTGCGGACGCTCACCGTCATCGAGGAGGCCAACCGGCTGATCGCGCGCCGGCGGGGGGCGCCGGTCGACTTCCACGACCTGCCGGAGGACGACGCGGAGACGCTGGAGATGCTCGGCCGGGGCGAGACGACGGGCATCTTCCAGCTGGAGTCGCCGGGCATGCGGGAGATGCTCCGGGAGCTGAAGCCCTCCCGGCTGGAGGACATCATCGCCGCCGTCGCCCTCTACCGGCCCGGACCGATGGAGAACATCCCCGAGTTCGTCCGCGCCAAGCACGAGGGCGGCGTCCGCTACCCGCACCCCCTGCTGGAGCCGATCCTGCGCGACACGTACGGGATCCTCGTCTACCAGGAGCAGGTCATGGAGGTGGCCTCGGCGATGGCCGGCTTCAGCCTGGGCCAGGCCGACCTCCTCCGGCGCGCCGTGGGCAAGAAGAAACGGGAGGAGCTGGACGCCCAGCGCGAGGCGTTCATCCGGGGCTGCCTGCGCAACGGGCACCCCCGCGAGCTCGCGGAGGAGCTGTACGACCTGATCCTCCGCTTCGCCAACTACGGCTTCAACCGCGCCCACGCCGCCGCCTACGGCATCCTCGCCTACCGCACCGCCTGGCTGAAGTGCCACGAGCCGGTCGCCTTCCTGGCGGCGCTGATCGCCAGCGTCCAGGACGCCAGCGACAAGGTGGCCGAGTACATCCGCGAGGCGAGGCGCCTCGGCATCGAGGTGCGGGCGCCCCACGTCAACCACTCCGGCGTCCAGACCGAGCCGGAGGGCCAGGCGCTTCGCCTCGGCCTGGCGGCGGTCAAGAACGTGGGCGTGGCGGCCGCGGAGGCGGTGGTCCAGGCGCGCGAGGCGGGGGGCCCCTTCGCCAGCCTGACCGACCTGGCGGAGCGGACGGGCACGGCGGTGCTCAACCGGCGGGCGCTGGAGAGCCTGGTCAAGGCGGGCGCGCTCGACGGGCTCGGCGCCAACCGGGCCACGCTGGCGGATTCGCTGGACACGGCGCTGGCGGCTGCCCAGGGCGAGGAAGCCCGGCGCCAGAGCGGCCAGCTCTCCTTCTTCGGGGAGACGTCCGCCTCCGCCCGCCTCGCCTCCGTGGAGCCCGCCGCCGGGGCGGCGCGGCCCGAGTGGCCTCCGCTGCGGCTCCTCGCCTACGAGAAGGAGGCGCTGGGCTTCTACCTGAGCGAGCACCCGCTGACCCGGCTGGAGCGGCGGCTGGCCGCCCTGGGGGTGACGCCGCTGGAGCGGCTGGGCGAGCGGCAGCCGGACGAGACCGTGCGGGTGGCGGGGTCGCTGGTGGAGCTGCGGCGGCGGAGCACGCGGAACGGGGAGCCGATGGGCTTCCTCACCCTGGACGACGGGAGCGGGGAGGCGGAGGTCCTCCTCTTTCCGCGCCTCCTGGCCCAGGCGGGGCCGCTCCTGGCGGGAGAGGCGCCGCTCCTCCTGGTGGAGGGGCGCTACTCGCCCCGGGACGACCGCCCGGAACGGCCGACGGTGGTGGCGACGCGCCTCGAACGCCTGGAGGAGGCGGATGCCTCCCCCCAGGCGCCCGCCCCTGTCCTCTACCTCCGTCTCGGGCGGCTCCTGGCGCCCGAGGAGGACCGCTGGCTCGGCCGGGAGCTCCGCCGCCGGCCGGGTCGCTCACCGGTCCTGCTGGACGAGGGCGACGGCCGGCGCTGGCGGAAGCTGGCGATCCGGGTGGAGGCGGACGAGGAGCTGCTGCGGCTTCTCCGCGAACGCTTCGGTCCCGGGGCGGCCCGCCTGGGTTCAGCCGGATAGGCCGTGGCAGCGGAGATGCGCGGCGGCCAGGAGCGTCTTGCCGTCGTGGATGCGCCCGGCCTCCACGGCGTCGAGGAACTCTTCCACGGTGAGCGCCTCCACCTCCAGCTCCTCGCCGGGGTCCAGGCTCCGTTCACCGTCCCGGAGATCCCGCGCCACGAAGAGGTGGATCTCCTCGTTGGAGTAGCCCGGCGCCGGCCAGAACCAGAAGAGCTCCTGCAGGCGGCCGGCGCGGAAGCCGGTCTCCTCCTCCAGCTCCCGGCGGGCGCAGGCCTCCACCTCCTCGCCGGGCTCGGCCTTGCCCGCGGGCAGCTCCAGGATCCAGCTGTCCAGGGCGGCGCGGTACTGCCGCTCCAGGAGGATGCGGCCGTCGGGCAGGACCGGGATGATACAGGCCACTTTGGGGGAGTCGACGAACCAGTGCGTCACCTCGCGGCCGCGCACCGTGAAGCGGCGCTCACCGATGGGTAGCATGCCCTCCTCCTTCCAGGAAGCGCTTCGACGGTACCTTCCCCTTTCGGAGCGCTCCCGGAGCTTCTTGCTCTTCCTCTTTTTCGTCCAGCTGGGCCAGGGGATGCAACAGGTGACCACCAACCTCTGGCTGCTGGCGATGGGCTATCCGGCCTCCTGGCTGGGGAGGCTGCTGGCGGTGGGCGCGGTGGCGGGCCTGGCGGGCTCGCTCCCCCTGGGCTGGCTGGGAAGGCGCTGGGGCGCGGAGCGCGTCTTCCTCCTCAGCGGCGGCCTGGCCGGTCTGACCGGGGCCGCGGCGCTGCTCTGGCCGAGGCCGCAGCCGCTGCTGGCGGCCGCCGTGGCGGCGGGCCTCGCAGGCGCTGCGCTGGCGGTGTTGACCAACCCGCTGATGGCGGAGCTGGAGCCTCCCGGCCGCGCCAGCCTCCTCTTCTCCAGCGCCTACGCGCTGAGCGAGGTGGCCCTGGTTCTCGGCTCCCTCCTGGGTGGTGGCCTGCCGGCGCTGGTGGGCGGGTCACACGCCCCCGCGGGATTGCGGAACGCACTCCTGGTCACGCTTCTGGTCTCGGGCGCGGCGCTCTTTCCCCTGTTGCGACTCGGCCGAATCCAGGGAGGGGAGGGGAGAGAGGGGGCCGAGCCGGGGGAGTCCGCACGGCCCGCTCCTTCCCGGCTGGACGGTCGGCCCGGGCTCCGCACCCTGGCGGTGGCGGCGCTGCTGGTCCTGGTCGAGGCGCTGACGGGGGCTGGGGCGGGGCTGGTCGTCCCCTACCTGAACGTCTTCCTGGTCCGCCGGTTCGGCGCCGGCACGGGGGAGGTGGGGACCGTCTTCGCCCTGGGCTCGGTGGCGACGGCGCTCCTGGCCTTGCTGGCGGGCCGGTTGGCGGGGCGGGGGCGGAGGAGAGCGGCCTGGGTGGGGATCGGGTTCGAGCTGCTCTCCCTGCCCCTCCTCCTGGCCGCCCCGCGGACGGGGTCGCTGGCCGCCGCAGGGGTGGTGCTGGTCCTCCGCTCGGGCCTGATGAACGCGGCCGAGCCCCTGCGCAGCCAGTTCGCCATGGCCTCGGTGCGGGGAGCCGGGCGGACCTGGCTGTCGGCGCTCCAGAACCTCGCCTGGCAGGCCGCCTGGGCGGCGGCCACGGCCTGGGCGGGGAGCTGGGTGGACCGCGGCGCCTTCCAGCTCCTCTTCCAGTGGACGGCGCTGGCCTACTTGCTGGCGGCGGGCACCTGGTCCCTCCTGGCCCTCGGGACGGCGCCGGAGCGGGGCGGCGCCCCCTGAGCCCCGGAAGCCGCCGGCGAGGGAGGCCCGCCGGGGCGGGTGGCGGGACGGAGGCGGCGACCCTCGCGCCGGGCGCGAGGTCGCCTGCCGGGCATCTACGGAGGGATTGGTTGGCATACAGGGGAAAAGACGAATACGCCAACGGCCCCGCCGCGAGGCGAACCGGGAGCGGCCAGGCGGTCTCGGAGGGCGTCGGGGGCGTCTGTCGAGCGGAGCTTCTCACGCTGGCGAAGGAAGGTGCGCGGAATGGACGGCGAAGGCCGCATCCGCCTGCTGCCCAATCTCTACCTGCATAACGACCTGGTCCTGCGACGCGACGCCATCGACCTGCTCCAGGAGCCCGTGGTCGCCTTCGACGCCACCGGGGCGCCGGTCTACGCCAACCCGAGCGCCCGGCGGTGGCTCGACCTCGAGCCCGAGGGGCCCGAGTCCGGCGAGCTCTTCAGCCGGGTGGGCGGCCACCTGGGTGGGGCGGTCCAGGCGGCGCTGGGGGGCCGGAGCAGCCGGCTGACGGTGCGCGGCGGCCTTCACGGCCAGGTGCTCCCGCTGGTCAGCTTCGACGGACCCGTAGCCGGCGCGGTGCTGGTGGTGGAGGCACCCTCCTCGGCGGAGGCGGCCGAGCGCCAGATCAGCCTCCTGCGCGCGCTCCTGGACGAGCTGGCCCGCGGGCGCACCGGCGCCTGCGTCCTGGACGCCAGCGGCCGGTTGGTCTGGGTGAGCGACCGGCTGGCCTCGCTCTGCCTCCGGCCCGGCCGGGAGCTGCTGGGGAAGAGCGTCGCGGAGATCTTTCCCGGCCTTCCCCCGGAGTTGCGCGTCGACGAGGAGGTGCTCCTGGCCCGCGGGCGGGTGGAGCGTCGCCTCAACCTGGACCCGTGGCTGCCGAGCCGGCCCGGACCCATGAACGTCCATGCCCGCGCCGTGCTGGACGGGGGGGAGCTGCTGGGCGCCCTCATCCGGGTCGACCCGCTCCGGCAGGGCGAGGCGGAGGAGGCGGCGATCCCGCACGCGCAGCAGGCTGCGGCGGCCGCCGCCCACGAGATCCGGAACGCGCTCTCGGCCATCCGCGGCTACCTGCAGCTGATCGACCGCTCCGCCAGCGAAAAGCAGCAGGACTTCCTGCGGCTGGTGCTGCACGAGATGGATCGGGTGAGTGACCTGACCAGCTATCTGATCGCCCTGGAGCGGCCGCTCTCACCCAGCGAGCAGGCGACCGAGCCGCTTCAGCGCTGCCTGGAGGAGAGCGTCCGCGAGATGGAGGTGCAGGCGCGGGCGCACGGCGTGGAGCTCCTTTACGAGAAGCCGGAGGAGCCGGTGGTGGCGCGCCACAGCTGCGACAGCATGCGCCAGGTGATCCTCAATCTGGTCGGGAACGCGCTGGAGGCGGTGGGCACCGGCGGGCACGTCAGGGTGTCGGTCCGCCAGGAGGAACGCTGGGCGGTGGTGGAGGTGGCCGACGACGGTCCCGGGATCCCCGCCGACCGGTTGGAGAGGATCTTCGACCCCTTCTTCACCACCAAGCCCAGCGGGACCGGCCTGGGCCTCTCCATCTGCCGGCGGCTGGTCCTGGCCCAGGGCGGCCGGCTCGACGTGGAGAGCCGGGAGGGCGAGGGCGCACGTTTCTTCGTCCGACTCCCGCTGGCCCGCCGCGGCGGGGAGGAGTCGGCGGCATCCCGGGAGGAGCAGCCCTCGCCGGGATCGGCCGGGGCGCAGGGGCCGGGGGAAGCGGTGGACAAGCCCGGCGCACCGGAGTGAGGCGGGATCCAGGCAGGAATGAGCCGGGTCGGAGCGAAGCCTGGCGCGAGCCTCCGCCGGGGAGGGAGGGCGCGTGTGGCAGGTCCTGTACGTCGCGCCCACACGAGAGATGGCCGATCGGGTCGTGCGCGGGCTGGCCGAGCGGGGCTTCCTCGCCCGGGTGCGGGCCGGTGGGGGGCGCGGTGACCTCTCGCTGTGGGAGATCCTTCTTCCGGACGTAGAGATGGAGGAAGCGCAGACGGCCCTGGCCGAGGTGCTGGCCAGGGCCGGGTCTGGCGAGGCGGACGGGGGGGCATGAGGTGCAGCGGATCGCGGTCCTGACCAGCGGTGGCGACGCTCCGGGCATGAATGCGGCCATCCGCGCGGTGGTCCGGAAGGCCATCTACGAGGGGCTGGAGGTCCTGGGCGTCGAACACGGCTACGCGGGCCTGGTCCGGGGTGAGCTCCGGCCCATGGACCGGCGCTCGGTGGCGGACATCATCCACCGCGGCGGTACCATCCTCTACACGGCCCGCTCGGAGGCCTTCAAGAGCCCCGAAGGTCAGGCCGAGGCGGTGGCCCAGCTCCGCCGCCACCAGGTCGAGGCTCTGGTCGTCATCGGCGGGGACGGCTCCTTCCGCGGGGCGATGGCCCTGGAGGAGCACGGTGTCTGGACGGTGGGCGTCCCCGGCACCATCGACAACGACCTGGCCGGCACCGACGCCACCATCGGCTTCGACACCTCGGTCAACACCGCCATCCAGGCCATCGACCGCATCCGCGACACGGCGACGGCGCACGAGCGGACCTTCGTGGTCGAGGTGATGGGCCGGAACTCGGGCTTCATCGCGCTGATGGCGGGGCTGGCGGACGGCGCCGAGTCCATCGTGGTGCCGGAGGAGCCCATGACCATGGAGACGATCTGCGAGCGGGTCCAGTCGGCCTACCGCTCGGGCAAGCGGCACAGCATCATCGTGGTGGCCGAGGGAGCCGCCCGCGGCTTCGAGGTGGCGCAGAAGATCCAGGAGAGGACGGGGCTCGACACGCGCGTCACCGTCCTCGGGCATATCCAGCGCGGAGGGGCGCCGACGGCCATGGACCGGCTGCTCGCCTCGCGCCTGGGAGCGGCGGCGGTGGACGCCCTCCTGCAGGGAAGGCACGGCGTGATGGCCGGGCTGGTCCACGGCGAGGTGCGGCTCACCTCGTACGAGCAGGTGGTGTCGGCGAGGAAGGATATCGACCGCGAGACCTACCGGCTCGCGGCCATCCTGGCCATCTGAAGCGACGGGCGGCGGGCGGCCGGGAGGCCCGCCGCACGCCGGCTTCGGGGCCTGGAAGGGGGCGGCGGGTTGCGCAGAACCAAAGTGGTGGCCACCATCGGTCCCGCCAGCGAATCGGAGGAAGCGCTGCGCGCCCTGATGGAGGCGGGTATGGACGTGGCCCGCCTCAACCTCTCCCACGGGGGCGGCCAGCAGCTGCGCGAGCGGAGCGAGCGGATCCGCCGGATCGCGGAGCGACTGGGTCGCCACATCGGCCTCATGTTCGACACCCGGGGACCGGAGGTGCGGATCGGCCGCTTCCCCGGCGGGAGCGTGGAACTGGCGCCGGGGGATCGCTTCCTGCTGGTGCCGGAGCCGGTGGAAGGCAGCCGCGAGCGGGTCGGCATCAGCTATCCCGGCCTCGCTCGCGACCTGGAGCCGGGGGCGACGCTGCTCCTGGACGACGGCAACCTGGTCTTCCGGGTGCGGGAGATCCGCCGCGACGGTGCCATCGACTGCGAGGTGGTGGTGGGAGGACGGCTGCTCGGCGGCAAGAAGTGCCTGGCGCCGGGGACCCGGCTCTCGCTGCCGCCGCTCCTGCCGGAGGACGAGGCCGACCTCCGCCTCGGCCTGGAGCTGGGGATCGAGTTCGTGGCGGCCAGCTTCATCCAGACGGCGGACGACGTGCTCGCGGTGCGCCGCTTCCTGGAGGAGAACGCCTCCCCGGCCGCCCGGCTGCCGGAGATCATCACCAAGATCGAGACCCGTCACGGTGTCGACCGCTTCGAGGAGATCCTGGAGGTCTCCGACGGGATCATGGTGGCGCGGGGCGACCTGGGGCTGGAGATGCCCACCGAGGACGTCCCCTTCATCCAGAAGCGGATCATCGCCCTGGCCAACCGGGCGGGGAAGCCGGTGATCACGGCCACCCAGATGCTGGAATCCATGGTCGAGCACGCCTCGCCCACGCGGGCCGAGGCGGCCGACGTGGCCAACGCCGTGATGGACGGGACCGACGCGGTCATGCTCAGCGCCGAGAGCGCCACCGGCGCCCACCCGGTGGAGGCGGTGCGGATGATGGCGCGGATCGCCGAGCGCGCCGACGCCGAGCTGGTCGCCCGCCGCCAGGGAGCGCAGCCGCCTTCCTCCCCCGCCACCGTCACCGACGCCATCAGCCGCGCCTCGGTGGCGACCGCGGCGGCGCTGGGCGCCGCGGCGATCATCACGCCGACCCAGTCCGGGCGGACGGCCCGCGTGGTGGCGGCCCAGAGACCCGCCGCCCCCATCCTGGCCGTCACCCCGGAGTCGGGGACCGCCCGCCGCCTCAGCCTGGTCTGGGGCGTGGAACCGCTCGTGCTGGCCCGCCAGCGTTCCAGCGACGAGGTGATCGAGAGGGCGGTGGCGGCGGCGCTGGAATCGGGGCGGGTGGCGAACGGCGACGTGGTCGTCATCACCGCCGGCTTCCCCGTCGGCGTCTCCGGGACCACCAACACGCTCAAGGTCCACACGGTGGCGGCCGTCCTCGGGCGCGGCCAGGGGATCGGCAAGGAGGCCGCCAGCGGTCCGGTCTGCCTGGTGGAGGACGCCACCGCGGCCGCCTCCGCCTTCCGCGACGGCGACGTCCTGGTGGTGCCCCGCATCGACCCGGAGATGGTGGTCTACGCCCAGCGGGCGGCGGCGCTCGTGGTCCGCGAGGGCGGCCTCAGCTCCCCCAGCGCCATCGTCGCCCTCAACCTCGGCCGACCCGCCATCGTCGGCTACCAGCCGGAGAGCGCGGAGGAGCTCCGGCCCGGCGAGACGGTGACCGTCGACCCGGTGCACGGGTTGCTGTACCGGGGCCGCGTTCATAGAATCTGACCATCAGGAAGAGCTTTCCGAATCCCGTCACCTCGGTTCGGCACCGGAAGCGACGTCGAGGTCGAGAGGCGGAGCCCGTTTCGGGAAGGAGCGATGGCGTTGGCTCTTGCGGAGCGGACGGAGGGGCTGGCCGCCTCGCCCACCATGGCCATGGACGCGCGCGCCAAGGCGCTCGTCCGCCAGGGCGTGGACGTGATCAGCTTCAGCGTGGGAGAACCCGACTTCGACACGCCGGAGGTGATCAAGGAAGCCGCGCTGGCGGCGATGCGACGGGGCCAGACGAAGTACACCGCGGTGCAGGGGCTTCCGGAGCTGCGGGAAGCGGTGGCCGCCAACCTGGCCGAGGAGCTTGGGCTGGACGTGGATCCCGCCCGGATCGTCGTCTCCAACGGGGCGAAGCAGAGCATCTTCAACGTGCTCTTCGCCCTGGCGGGGCCGGGCGACGAGGTGGTCGTGCCCGCTCCCTACTGGGTCTCCTATCCCGAGCAGATCCGGTTGGCTGGCGCGACGCCCGTCATCGTCCCCACCCGGGTGGAGGAGGGCTTCCATCTGGACCTGGAGGCGCTGGAGGCCGCCATCGGCCCCCGCACCCGGGCCATCCTGCTCAACTCGCCCTCCAACCCCAGCGGCGCGGTCCTCGGCCGGGGCGAGCTGGAGGCGGTGGCCGAGCTGGCCCTGCGGCACGGGCTCTGGATCATCTCCGACGAGATCTACCGCCACCTGGTCTTCGGCGTCGAGCACGTGAGCGTCGCGCAGCTGGGGCCCGAGGTCCGCGCCCGCACCGTCCTCATCGACGGGGTCTCCAAGGCCTACGCCATGACCGGCTGGCGGATCGGCTGGGCCGTGGCCGAGGACCGCGCCCTGGTCGAGGCGATGACCGCCATCCAGTCGCATCTCACCTCGGCGCCCTCCACCATCTCCCAGTGGGCGGCGGTGGCCGCGCTGCGCCAGGCGGGCGAGGCGGCGCGCGCCATGGTGGAGGAGTTCGACCGCAGGCGGAGGCGGGTGGTGGAGCTGATCCGCCGGACGCCCGGTTTCGAGCTTCCTCGGGAGCCGGAGGGCGCCTTCTACGCCTTCCCCTCCATCCGCCCCCTGCTGGGCCGCGCGGTGGCGGGCCGCCAGGTGAACGACGGCGACGATCTGGCGGAGCTCCTGCTGGAGGAGGCCCACGTGGCGGTGGTGCCCGGCGCGGGCTTCGGGTTGCCCGAGTACCTCCGCCTCAGCTACGCCACCTCCCTGGAGCGGATCGAGGAGGGCTTCCGTCGGCTCGCCTCCGCCCTCCGTGTATCATGAGAGGGTGGACGACGAGCGGGGCCGAGGTGGGGGTGTGGTGATTGGCGACCAAGGAAGAGGTCCTGAACGTCCTCGGTGACGTGATCGACCCCGAGCTGGGCCGGAGCATCACCGATCTCGATATGGTCCGCGAGGTGCGCATCGACGGCGGCCGCGTCACGGTGGACGTGGCCCTGACGGTGGCCGGTTGCCCGCTGCAGGGGCGCATCGACGAGGAAGTCCGCCGGCGGGTGGGCGCGCTTTCCGGCGTGGAGCAGGTGGACGTCCACCTCTCGGTGATGGACGAGCAGGAGCGGCAGAGGCTCTCGCAGCGGCTGCGCGGCCAGGAGCCGGGGCACACGTCGTCGGTGACGCGGCCGGGGTCGCGCACCGTGGTCATCGGCGTGGCCAGCGGCAAGGGCGGCGTGGGCAAGTCGACCGTGACGGCCAACCTGGCCGTCGCCCTGCGGAGGCGGGGGAAGAGGGTCGGCCTGCTGGACGCCGACATCTACGGCTTCTCCATCCCGCGCATGCTGGGCATCGCCACCCGGCCCGTGGCCATCGGCAACGCCATCGCCCCGGTGGAGGCCTACGGCATGCAGGTGATGTCCATGGGCTTCTTCCTCGAAGAGGATGCGGCGGTGATCTGGCGGGGCCCGATGCTGGCCGGCGCCCTGGACCAGTTCCTCAACGACGTGCTCTGGGCCGACCTGGACTACCTGGTGGTCGACCTGCCGCCCGGGACCGGTGACGTGCCCATGAGCCTGGCCCAGCGGCTGCCCCAGTCCAAGATCCTCCTGGTGACCACGCCCCAGGAAGCCTCCGTCCACGTCGCTTCCCGGGCGGCCTTCATGGCCACGAAGATGAACCAGGAGATGCTGGGTGTCGTCGAGAACATGGCCTTCCTCGTCTGCCCGCACTGCGGCGAACGCATCGACGTCTTCGGCAGCGGCGGCGCCGACGCCCTGGCCCAGGCGATCGGCCAGCCGGTCCTGGCGCGGATCCCGCTGGCGCCCGCCATCCGCGAGGGCGGCGACGAGGGACGTCCGGTGGCGGCGGCCGACGAGGAGTCACCGCTCCGTCAAGCCTTCGACGAGTTGGCGAAGGTGGTGGTCGAGCGGACCGCCCAGGCCTCGCCCGCGCGGCGGCAGATCGTCGGCCCGCGTATCGGCTTCTGAAGGGCTGCGCCTCGATCTTCCCCGAGCAGGCTCCCCACGGACCCGATCGGTGGCGGTCGGGTCCGGTTTTTTCTATAGCATTCAGCCATGATCCAGTCGTTCTGGAGCGCCATGCCACAGGGTGAGGCTCCGGCAGACCGCACCCCGGCCGGTGGCACACTCCGGGCGGCCCGGGACCGGAGCGGCGAAAGCTTGGAAATGGCCGGCTGCGGGCATCGGGAAGCAGGGATTGGCCCGGGGCGCGCGTAATCTGTTTTGACCATTGCGGGAGGTCCGTCACGGACAGGAGGGAAGCCGTGTCCGCTCTTCTCGAATTCCCTGACATGCAGACGACGCTGCAGCCGCCTTCCGGTCCGTCGCCGTGGCGACAGCTGGTGCGGCACTTCTTCCGGAACGGCCCGGCGGTCTTCGGGCTCGTCCTCGTCGTGCTGCTCTCCGTGGTCGCCATCTTCGCGCCGCAGATCGCCCCGCTCAGCCCCTACCAGACCTACCCGGACGGAACCACCGCCCAGGGGCTGCCCCTGGCACCGACCTGGAATTGGGGCCACTTCTTCCTCGGCACCGACCCCAGTGGCCGGGATGTGCTCAGCCAGCTGATCTGGGGAGCGCGGGTCTCCATGGAGGTCGGCTTCATGGCCACGCTCATCGCCGTGGCCATCGGCCTCGTGGTCGGCCTGGTGGCCGGTTACGCGGGCGGGCAGGTCGACAACGTGCTGATGCGCATCACCGACATCGTGCTCGCCTTCCCCTTCCTCCTGTTCGTCATCCTCCTCCGCTCGGTGGTCTCCAACCCCTCGGTGGCCACGGTCTACACGGTCATCGGGGTCCTGGGCTGGGCACCCACCGCCCGGATCACGCGGGGGCAGGTGCTGGCGGCCAAGAACCAGGAGTACGTGGAGGCGGCGCGGGCGCTGGGGGCCGGAACCTGGCGGATCCTCGGGCGCCACCTGCTTCCCAACGTCGTGGGCACCGTCATTGTCTACGGCACGCTCCAGGTGGCCCAGAACATCCTGACGGAGTCGGCCCTCTCCTTTCTGGGCATCGGCGTTCCCGACCCGACCATCAGCTGGGGCAAGATGATCACCCTGGGCCTCAACTTCTACCAGACGGCCCCCTGGCTGATCATCTGGCCCGGCCTGGCGCTGGCGCTCGGCAGCCTGGGGTTCAACCTCCTGGGCGACGGGCTGAGCGACGCGCTCAACCCGCGTGCTGAAGAATGAGGCCGGTCGAGGTGGCGACGCTGAGGCACGGGCGCCGTCTCCGCACTGGCATGGCGGCCACCGAAAGGAGGTGGGCGGTGAGCAGCGAGGGCGGCTCACCCTGCCGGAGATCCGGGTGAAACCCCGCAGGCACTCCAGCTGCGCCAGGAAGTGGAAGAATCCGGTCACCCGGTGGGTCAGGGACCGGAGCGATTTTTTGATGAAGGAGGATGGGCCTTCGTGCGCAAGAAGGTTCGCTGGGCAACGACGCTTTCGACCGCGCTGGTCGCACTTGCGCTGGTCCTGTCCAGTTGCGGGGGCAAGCCGGCCGCCACGCAGACGGGCAACAGGGGGGCGACGACCGCCCAGCACAAGAACGGCCAGACGCTCGTGACCGCCTTCACGAGCAACATCGAGACCCTCGATCCGGCCAAGTGGACCGACATGACCTCGATGTACCCGATGCTGATGATCTATGACACGCTGGTCAGCTACGATCCGGCGAAGGAGTCCGAGCTCGTGCCGGACGCGGCCACCTGGGACGTGACGCCGGACGGTCTCAAGTACACCTTCCACATCAAGCCCGGCATCAAGTTCTCCAACGGGGATCCCCTCGACGCCTACGCCGTCAAATACAGCCTCGACCGGGTCACGTCGAAGAATCCCATCGGAGGGGGCGCGGCGCCCTACGGCTTCGCCTACTCGGCGATCAAGGGCTACAAGGAGTGGAACGCCTCGGGCCAGAAGGCCTCCCCGGACGGCAAGGGCGGCTTGCCGGGCGTCAAGGTGATCGACGCCCAGACGCTGGAGATCGATCTCTCCCAGCCCCAGGCCTTCTTCCTGAACACGCTGGCGCTGATGTCCGCGGCGATCGTCGACCCCAAGGTCGCCGAGCAGTACGGCAAGGACTACTCGCAGCACGCCGTGGGCAGCGGTCCGTTCAAGCTCGACTCCTGGCAGCCGGGCGTGCAGATGACGCTGGTTCCCAACCCGAATTACTGGGGTGAGCACAAGGCGAAGATCGAGAAGCTGGTCTTCAAGGAGAACGTCCCCGACAACCTCCAGCTCCTCCAGTTCCGCCAGGGCGACCTCGACTTCGTCAACGGGCCGCTGACGTCCGCCATCTACGCCCAGGTCCTCCAGGATCCGAACCTGAAGAAGCAGTACTTCAAGGGGCGCGAGAACGCCATCTACTACCTGGCCTTCAACACGACCAAGCCGCCCTTCAACAACCCGCTGGTCCGCCAGGCGATCAACTACGCCCTCGACAAGCAACAGATCATCCAGAACATCACCAACGGGCGCGGGCAGGTGATGAGCCAGCCGCTGCCGCCCGCGATCCCCGGCTACGACCCGTCGATCCAGCCGTACCCTTACGATCCGGCCAAGGCCAAGCAGCTCCTCCAGCAGGCAGGCGTCAAGCTGCCGCTGGAGGTGACCATGATCTATCCGAGCAATACCCAGGACCACATCCGGACCGCGCAGATGGTCCAGGAGCAGCTGAAGCAGGTCGGAATCGACGTCAAGCTGCAAGGGTTCAGCCAGGTGGGGAGCTATTGGCCGTACGAGGACGATCCGACCAAGCCGTGGAACATCGCCTGGACCGACTGGTTCCAGGACTACCCCGACGCGCAGGACTTCCTCTACAACCTGCTGGCCAAGGACGCCTTCAACTCGACCAACGTGGGCAACTGGACGGACCCCACCTTCGAGCAGCTGGTGACCAAGGCCGATTCGCTCCCGTCGAGCCAGCAGGACGAGCGCGTCAAGCTCTATCAGCAGGCCGAGAAGATCGCCCACGACCAGGCGGCCTGGGCCTTCCTCTACTACGGCTGGAACGACGCGCTGATCCAGCCCTGGCTCCAGCCCGATCCGCACGACCCGGCCAACCTGGGCATCTACGTGCACCCGGTCTCGACGACACGCTTCAACCTGATCTCGATCGCGAAGTGAACGGGTGAGAGCCTGGAGAGGAGCCCGGCCCGACGAGGGCCGGCTCCTCTTCCGGCGACCGGTGGTGGGGGCGATCGCGTGGTCCAATACATCCTGAAGCGGCTCATCTGGACGGTGGTGACGATCGCGGCGATCATCGCCATCACCTTCCTGGTCACCTACGCCATCCCATCCGATCCGGCCCGCGTGATCGCCGGTCCGCATGCGACGCCGGAGACGCTCGCGTCCATCCGGCAGGCGCTCGGCCTGGACAAGCCGCTCCTGCTCCGCCTGGCGCTCTACTTCGTCCAGGTGTTCCACGGGGATCTGGGTTACGACTGGATCATGCAGCAGCCGGTCCTGACGATGATCCTCCAGGCGCTGCCGCCGACGGTCTTCCTGGCCCTGGCGGCCGTGGCGGCCGAGCTCCTCATCGCGATCCCGATCGGCGTCATCTCCGCCGTGAAGCGGAACAGCTGGATCGACCAGGTGGCGCGCACGGCGAGCCTGGTGGGGGTGGCGCTTCCTGTCTACTGGGTCGGGTCGCTGCTGCTTCTCTACCTGGGATACTACGCCGGCCTCTTCCCGCTGGGTGGCTACTCGACGCTCGGGGTGGTCCTCCCGGCGCTCTCGGTGGGCTTGACGGGCGCCGCCGTCTATGTCCGCATCCTCCGCTCCAGCATGCTGGAGGTGATGCGGCTGGACTACGTGCGCACGGCGAGGGCGAAGGGGCTGGCCGAGCGGATCGTCATCTGGAGGCACATCTTCCGGAACGCGTTGATCCCCGTCGTCACCTACCTCGGCATGGACCTGGGCTACCTGCTGGGCGGCCTGGTGGTGACCGAGTACGTCTTCAACTGGCCCGGCCTCGGCCTTCTCCTCAACCACGCCATCGGCAACGTCGACGGCGCCCTGATCATGGGGCTGACCATGTTCAGCGCCTCGGCCATCGTGGTGATGAACCTGGTGGTGGACGTCGTCTACGCCTTCCTGGATCCGCGTATCTCGTACGCCTGAAGCGAGGGGCGGAGCGGTCCCCCGAACCGCGGCCGGGCGCATGAGGGAAGGAGCCGAGAAAGAGCGCCCCCGGGATCGATTCCCGGGGGTCCGTCGTCTACCCGGGCGGAGCCGACTCCAATGTGGGAAGAGTGGTGCCGGAGGTGGGACTCGAACCCACACCCCCTCGCGGGGACCCGATTTTGAGTCGGGCTCGTCTGCCGGTTCCGACACTCCGGCCCAAGCGGCGCGATGCACCGGTACGATAACATAGGACCAGGAGCGCATCAACGAAGCCGTACCGGTGCCCAGGGGCGCGGCCCCCGTCCCGGCTGGTGTGTCGACGTACGGTGCTGGAGGGCCCGATGCCGGAGATCGACGGACTCGAACGAGCCCTTCTCGAGCGGGCGCAGGCGGGGGACGTGGCCGCCTTCGAGGAGCTGGTCCGGCCCGAGCTGCGCCGCGTCTACGGCGCCGCGGTCCGCCTCGTCGGCCGCCAGGAGGCGGAGGATGTGGTGCAGGAGGCGGTCCTGCACGCCTTCCGCGCCCTGGGCGCCTTCCGCGGCGGCTCCCGCTTCGGCAGCTGGCTCTATCGCATCGCGATCAACCTCTGCCTCGACCATGGGCGTCGGAACCGCCGCCGCGAACACCACGAGGAAGCGCGGGAGCCGGCGAGGATTCCCGAGCCGGCGACGGGGACCGCGGCCTGTGACCCGGAGGAGGCGCTGCTGGCGGCGGAGCGCCACGAGGCGGTGGAGGCCGCGCTCGCCGCGCTTCCCGAGGAGTACCGGGCGGCGCTCCTCCTGCGCGACGTGGAGGGTCTGAGCTACGAGGAAGTGGCCGAGATGACCGGGATACCGCTGGGCACCGTCAAGTCCCGGGTCTTCCGGGGACGCCGGGCGCTCCGCGAGAAGCTGGCGGAGGCGGGGCTGCTTCCTTCGGTGCGGCGCCGGCAGGGGGTGGCGGAATGAACTGCCGCCGGTGCCGCGCGCTCCTGCCCGCCTATCTGGACGGCGAGCTGCCCGAAGGCGTGCGCCTGCGGGTGCGGGCGCACCTCGAGCTCTGTCCGGCCTGCCGGGAGGAAGCCGACGAGCTGACGGCCGTGACCGGCATGCTGGCCGCGCTGCCCGATCCGCCGCTGCCCGCGGGGCTGGAGCAGCGCCTCCACCTCCGCCTGGTGGAGGCGGCGGGTTCCGGCGCCGGCGCGGCCGGAGCGTCCCCGGCGCCGGGCGCGCCCGGCCTGCGGCGCCGGCGCTTCGGCTGGCCTCTGGCGGCCGGGGTGGCCGCGGCGGCCGCGCTGGCGGTGGCGGTGGGCGTGGCCGGGGGCGGGCTGCGACCGGGCGGCCCGCGGCAGCCCGGGGTGGCGGTGGAGATGAGCCGCGGGCAGGGCGGGCAGGGGCCGACCACCGGGGCGGCCGGAACGGCCGGCAGGGCCCCCGCCGGCGCGCCGGAGGGCGGGGCGACGGCGGGCGCCCGCGGGCTCGCCGCGCCGGCCACCCAGAGCGGAGGCCGGCAGGGCCAGGAGGCTCGGAACCGGCTGTCGCTGGCCCCGGCGGAGGAGGCGGCGGCCACCTTCGAGCTGCGCGTAGGCGACCCGCGCCTCGTGGCCGGCCTGGTGGCGGAGCGGCTGGCCCAGCTGGGCAGCGTGCGGCGGGACGCGGTCTTCCCCGGCCAGAGCGTCAGCGTGGAGGTGGAGTACGCCTCGCCGGTCTCCGCCGCGGCGGTGGCGAAGACGCTGGAGAGCACGGCGGAGGCGAACGGCGGCAGCGTCGTCCGTCAGGCGCCCCCGGCCTTCTCGGCCCCGGGCGGGACCTCGGAGAAGAAGGGCGCGGCGGTCTCGTCGGTCGAGCGCGTCACCGTCGTGGTGGAGGGCGGGGAAGGCAACCCCTAGGAAGCCGCCGGCGACGGGACGGGCGGGGGCGCCGGGCGAGAGGTCGGCGACCGAGCGGAGGGGAAGAGGGGAGAGGGTGACGGGAGCGTCGACCATCGCTCTTTTGGACGGGCACAGCCTGGCTCACCGGGCTTTCTACGCGCTGCCGCCGCTCAGCACCACGGCCGGCCAGCCGACCAACGCCATCACGGGCTTCCTCAACATGCTGCTGCGTCTGGAACAGGATCAGCGGCCGGAGTACCTGGCCGTGGTCTTCGACCGGCGCGCGCCCACCTTCCGCCACGAGGCGTACGAGGAGTACAAGGCGCAACGGCAGCCGATGCAGGAAGAGCTGGCCAGCCAGATCCCGCTGCTCCACCGGGTCCTGGAGGCGCTCCGCATCCCCATCTACGAGCTGGACGGTTACGAGGGCGACGACCTGCTGGGGAGCCTCGCCCGGCAGGCGGCGGAGCAGGGCCTCCGCGCGCTGATCGTCACCGGCGACCGCGACGCGCTCCAGCTGGTGGACGAGCAGACCGACGTGCTGGTGACGGTCAAGGGGATCACCGAGACGCGCCTCTTCAACCTGGCCGCGGTCCGGGAGGAGTACGGGCTGGAGCCCCGGCAGCTGGCGGAGGTGAAGGGCCTGGCCGGCGACGCCTCCGACAACATCCCCGGCGTGCCCGGCGTCGGCGAGAAGACGGCGCTCAAGCTGATCCAGCAGTTCGGCTCCATCGACGAGCTCTACCGCCACCTCGACCAGGTGGCGGGGAAGAAGCTCCGGGAGCGCCTGGCGGAACACGAGGAGCAGGCGCGGATGAGCCGGCAGCTGGGCCTCATCGACCGCGAGGCGCCGGTGACGCTGGACCTGGAGGCCTGCCGGCGCCGCCCCCCGGACGCGGCGGCGGCCTGGCCGCTCTTCGAGGAGCTGGAGCTGCGCACGCTGGCCCGTCGCTTCGGCCTGGCGCCTGAGACGGCGAACGGGGCGCAGGCGGAGGCCCCGGCCCGGGCGGGTCCACAGGCGAGCGTGAGCGCGCCGCCCCTGCGCTGGGTGCGCGAAGAGGTGGGGGAGGAGGCCGACCGCTTCCTGCGCCGGATGCAGGCGAGGCCGGGCACCGTGGCGGCCGCCTTCCGGCCGGACCGGCCCGGCCTGCCGGCGCCCACCCTGGTCGCGGTCTGCGACGGGGAGGAAGCCTGGCTCTTCCCGGTGGAGCGCTCCCCGGAGCGCGGCCGCCTCGGCTTCCCGGCGCCGCTGGCGCGCTGGTTGGCCGACCCGCGGGCCGCCAAGGCCGGGTACCGGCTGAAACCGCTTCTGCGAGCCGCCTGGGCGGCGGGGCTGGAGCCGGCGGGCCCCGTCCGGGACGCCGAGGTGGGCGCCTATCTGCTGGACCCCTCGCGCAGCCGGTACCCGCTGGACGAGCTGGTGCGCCGCTGGGCTGGCGTGGAGCTGCCGCCGGAGGGACCGGCCGCCGGGGAGGAGCAGGTGACGGAGCAGGCCACCGGGATGCGGCTCGCCCTCGAGGCGCTGGCCGTGGAACGGTTGCTGTCGCCCATGGAGGCGGAGCTGGAGGGGATGGGGCTCGGTCCCCTCTACCGCGAGGTGGAGATGCCGCTGGAGCCGGTCCTGGCGGAGATGGAGGCGACCGGGGTCCGGGTGGACCCGGCCACGCTGCGCGAGCTGGGCGAGGAGTTCCGGGGCCGGATCGCCGAGCTGGAGCGCCGGATCTACGAGATGGCCGGCGAGCGGTTCAACATCAACTCCACCCAGCAGCTCGGCCAGATCCTCTTCGAGAAGCTGGGCCTCCCGCGGGGACGCCGGACCAAGACCGGCTGGTCCACCGACGCGGAGGTGCTGGAGTCGCTGGCGGCGGCCCATCCCATCGCCTCCACGGTACTGGAGTACCGCCAGCTGACGAAGCTCTACGGCACCTACGTGGAGGGGCTGGGACCGGTGATCGATCCGGTGGACGGCCGCGTCCACGCCGCCTTCCACCAGACGGTGACGGCGACGGGGCGCCTCTCCAGCGCCGACCCGAACCTGCAGAACATCCCCGTGCGCGAGGAGCCGGGCCGGAAGCTGCGCAAGGCCTTCACCGCGCCGCCGGGCCGGATCCTGGTCTCCGGCGACTACTCCCAGATCGAGCTGCGGGTGCTCGCCCACATCGCGGGGGACGAGCGGCTCCAGGCCGCCTTCCTCTCCGGCGCCGACATCCACCGGGCCACCGCCGCCCAGGTCTTCGGTCTGAAGCCGGAGGAGGTCACCCACGAGCAGCGCTCGCGCGCCAAGGCGGTCAACTTCGGGATCGTCTACGGCATCTCCGACTACGGCCTCTCCCAGCAGCTGGGCATCTCCCGGGAGGAGGCGGCCGCCTTCATCCGCACCTACCTGGACCGCTTCCCCGGTGTCCGCCGCTACATGGAGGAGGTGGTGGCGCGCGCCCGGGAGGAAGGCTTCGTGCGCACGCTCTCCGGCCGCATCCGCTACCTCCCCGACCTCCGCTCCCGCGTCTACGCGCGGCGGCAGGCGGCCGAGCGGACGGCGCTGAACACGCCCATCCAGGGGACGGCGGCCGACATCCTGAAGATCGCCATGGTCCGCCTCCGCCGCGCCCTGGGCGAGAGCGGGCTCGACGCCCGCCTGGTCCTGACCGTCCACGACGAGCTGATCCTGGAGGGGCGGAGCGAGGACCGGGAGGCGATGGCCCGCCTTCTCCGCGACTCCATGGAGGGCGCCATGAAGCTGGCGGTGCCGCTGGTGGTCGACGTCAAGGCCGGCCCCAACTGGTACGACCTGGTGCCGCTGGACGCGGAGGCGTAGGCCTCTTGCCCGAACTGCCCGAGGTGGAGACGATCCGCCGGACGCTGGCGGCGCGCCTGGTCGGCAGGGAGATCGCCCGGATCGAGGTCCGGCACCCGCACTTCCTGGTCGGGGTGGAGGCGGGGGCGTTCGCCCGGCTCTACACGGGAGCGCGGGTGGAGGCGCTGGACCGGCGGGGCAAGTACCTGCTCGTCCGCTTCGCCGGGGAGCGGCCCGGCTGGCTCCTCCACCTGCGCATGACCGGCCGCCTCATCTTCCGGGCGGACGAGCCCGACCCCGCGGGCGACCTCGCCGATCCGCACCTTCACATGCTCGCCGGGCTGGCGGGCGGCGGGCGGCTCTGCTTCCGCGACGTGAGGAAGTTCGCGCGCCTCTACCTGCTCTCCCGGGAGGCGGAGGAGCGGGCCGGCCGGGAGCCCGG